>CAYZDM010000211.1:0-5756 GCA_964476875.1 uncultured Sandaracinaceae bacterium
GGGGGGTACGTGGTTACTCGTCCAGATGGTCGTGTGCTCTGCGGCTCGACGATGGAACGGGTAGGTTTCGAGCGCGGGATCACTTTCGGCGGGATGGCCGACGTCATCGGCAAAGCGACCCGGATCGCACCGGCGCTTCGGTCCGCCTCGATCGAAGAACACTGGTCTAATTTCCGCCCGGGGACTCCCGACGGGTTGCCTTTGGTAGGCGAGACCCGGGTAGAGGGCTTGTATCTAGCGAGTGGTCACTATCGAAATGGCATCCTTCTGGCGCCACTCACCGCCGAACTGATCTCGCAGGCAATGTCCGGCGCGGCACCGTCCCGGGAAGCCCAATCGCTTTCCCCGCATCGGTTCGAGGGAGATCCGGCGTGATCGACGTGTCGGAGCAGAAGGTCGAGGCCAACGGTATCGTCCACCATGTGATTCGTTGGGGTGCCGGGCCCGTCGACGTCGTGTGTTGTCACGGATTCCTAGATGTCGGCTGGAGCTTCGACGCGGTCGCGCGTGAATTGGTCGAGGCCGGACACAGCGTGGCCTCGTTCGATTGGAGGGGGCACGGACAGTCCGAATGGATCGGCCGAGGCGGCTACTACCACTTCCCCGACTACGTGCTCGACCTGGACGAACTACTTCCCCAACTCAGCGACCAGCCCGTCAATCTCGTCGGACACTCGATGGGCGGATCGGTGTGCGCGATGTATGCAGCCGCGCGGCCCGAGAAGTTGCGCTCGTTGACCCTGATCGAGGGACTTGGGCCACCCGAGCTCGAACCGCGCGACCCTGCGACCCGACTGCGCGCTTGGCTCGACGGCGTCGCGAAGGTCCGAGCAAAAACCCCCCGACCGATTGAAAACGAGCGTGCGGTGTTGAAGCGAATGCGCGTCCAGAACCCGGAACTCCCCGATGAGCTCGGCTTGTTTCTCGCAAGCAAGAGCACAAAAGCGGTGGACGATGGTCTCCAATGGACGTTCGACCCGCTGCACAAGACTTGGTCCCCTCGACCCTTCCAAGCAGATTCGTTCGGCAAGCTCCTCGAGGCGATCACCGTGCCTACCTTGATCGTCGCCGGAGAACGGGGATTCCGCCTGCAAGACGAGCAAGAACGAATGGCCAAACTCGGGGACCATCGCTTCGTCGAAATCCCCGACGTCGGCCACATGATTCACTGGTTCGAGCCGCGGGCGCTCTCATCCGAACTCCTCCGGCTCTTCGCCGACAGCGGCCCTTGACCGGGTCGTAGGCTCGTGAAACGCTGCCGGCCCATGCGACGGATTTCATTGATTTCCCTGGTTCTTGTGGGTGCATTCGCCATGCACGCACTCGCCGAAGACACGCCCCCGAGCGCCGACGACGCACGGCGCGGCAAGGTGTTCGCCACGGTCGGCAGCACGACAATCACGGTCGGCGACCTCGAAGATAAGATCAACGCGCGCTCGCCCTACGCGCGAAAACGATTCGTCGAACCGACGGTGCTGAAGGACTTCGGCGACGACCAAGTTCGAAACGAGCTGTTCTTCCAAGGTGCCGAGAAGCTCGGATATGCCGATGACACAGCTGTCTCGAAGTTCCTCGACCAGACCCTCATTCAGCTGTTCATTCGGAAAGATTTCGAAGAGGCCGTTACGCCAGAAGACGTCCCGGCGGACGAAGTGTCGAAGTACTATGCGGAACACTCCGAAGAGTTCCGACGACCAGAAATGCGCCGAGCTAGGCACATCCTCGTAGCCAGCAAAGCCGAGCTCGAGGACGTGCTCGCGCAGCTTCGGACCGAGCAGGCGACCTTCCGTGCGTTGGCGAAGGAGGTGAGCATCGATACCGAGACCAAACTTCGGGGCGGTGACCTGCTCTACTTCACCGAGGATGGAAAGCTCGTCGGCAAGAAAGACGGAGGCGAGATCGACGCCACCCTTGCCAAGGCGGCATTCGGCCTCGAGAAGACGGCTGACCTCAGCGAGCCGCTCGATCTCGGAGATGGGCAATGGAGCGTCTTGGAGCTCACCGGAATTCGTGCGGAGCGTGTGCAGACCGTCGAGCAAGCCGGCCCAGGCATTCGGCGCGACCTCTGGCGCGTGGAGCGCGAGGCTACGCTGGCCAAGTTGATCGCGGATCTGCAAACCGAGCTCCAGCCGGAGGTCTACCCGGAGCGCATGGATGCGATCGTCCTCGAGTCGGCCGAGGCGCCGATCGAGCCGGCGAACCAGTAGAAAGCGAGCCCTGCCCCCTAGGGCTTGCCAATTCGCTGCGCTCCGGTTACTAAATGAACGTTCATTCATTATCGGAGCCAGGGAGCTATGTCGTCTACATTTCAGCCTTTTAAGGAAGAGCATCAGATCTTCCGCCAGCAAGTTCGGGCGTTCGTCGAGAACGAGCTCGCGCCGAATGTCGACCAATGGGAGGACGAGAAGCTCTTCCCTAATTCCGTCTTCAAACGAGCCGGAGAACTCGGGATCCTTGGGGCGCACTACCCTGAAGACGTCGGTGGAGGTGGCGGCGACTTCTGGATGAGCGTCGTGAAGTCGGAAGAGCTCACGCGCTGCGGTGCTGCTGGGGTCACGATGGGGCTGTTGGTGCAATCCGACATGGCCACGCCCGTGATCAACGACCTCGGATCTCGCGAGGTGAAGGACGAGTTCTTGGCACCGGCGATTCTTGGCGACAAGATCGCCGCCCTCGGTGTCAGCGAGCCTGGGGCTGGTTCTGACGTGGCAGGGCTGCGAACGACGGCTCGACTGGTCGGCGACGAGTACGTGATCAACGGCTCCAAGACCTACATCACGAACGGGACGCGCGCGGATTTCGTCACGCTCATGGTCAAGACGGACCCGGAGGCGGGGCACAACGGTATCTCTATCATCGTCTGCCCAACCGACGTCAAAGGCTTCAGCGTCTCGAAGAAGCTCAAGAAGGCCGGCAACTGGTCGAGCGATACGGCGGAGCTCTTTTACGAAGATGTTCGCGTACCGAAACGCTACCTGCTCGGTCAGGAGGGGATGGGGTTCGTGTATCTCATGCAGAACTTCCAGTCAGAGCGTCTGGTGGGTTGCGTGAGCGCGCTTGCGGGATCGAAGCTAGCGCTCGACCGCTCGGTGCAGTTCGGGCGTGATCGTTCAGCCTTCGGAAAGCCGCTCATCAAGCGCGAATACTGGCAGCAGAAATTCGTCGATCTGTACACGAAATACGAGGCTGCCAAGGCACTGTCGTACAACGCGTGCGCCGCATACAACGAAGAGAAGTTCGTGAACGAGGGCGCCATTTCGATGGAGACGACCCGAATCATCTCTATGTCGAAGGCCTACGTAGGAGACGTCACGGCCGAGATCATGGACCAATGCCTACAGTTCCACGGTGGCATGGGCTATCTCGAAGACCTCTGGGTCGCGCGCGCCTGGCGCGACGCCCGCCTCTTCCGAATCGGCGGCGGAGCCACCGAAGTCATGCGCTACACCACAGCCAAAATCATGGGCCTCTAAAAATGGGGATAGTCCCCTTTTTCCAAGGTTCAATTTGCGGGCTCCCTACGCGGTTTTTCATCGATGGGTACGCCAGGCCGGTTCGTTGACCACCTCTTAGGGGGCGATCACTCTATGCACATGAAGCGAAGTCTTGTCGTTTGCCTGTTGCTCGCGGTCGGTTGCAGCGACCAAACAGCGCCCGCGGTCGCGAACAGTCCCGGACCTGGAGTTGGAGTCGGGGGAGGCTCCGGCGGAACGCCTGCTATTGATGCGGGTACCGACGCAGCAGTGGACGGCGGCGAACCCAAAGGAGACTGCGACAACGAAACCGACCTCAACGCGATCGATGGCGCTGGCTCGAGCATGCGCGACCTAGCGCGCGACTGTGGCTCACTAGAATGCGGGATCTTCTTCGGAAACGGCTTCGCTTACGAGTCCTGCATCGACAGCTGCATCACCGCTCAGGTTCCCGATCTCTCGACGAGTTGCACGGCCTGCTACGGTCGCTCCGAACGGTGTAGCCACGATTCGCTCTGTTCACTCCGCTGCCGGAACGATACCTGCAGCACGATGTGCCTCTCGTGCATGAACCTTGCGGACTGCGTCCCGGAGCTGGAGGAGTGCACCGGGATCCTTGGCGACGACTGTCAGGGTTGAGCACGGTGGTTCGACGGAGGAATTAACCGTTTAAAAAAGGGGACTGTCCCCTTTTTTAATGGCGGGGGAAGGCTTGTTGGGCTTTTTCCCAGGTGTCTGTGGTTCCTATTACGTCGACGATCATGACGGCTTCGGCGGCGGCGATGTTGTCTCTTTTGGGGGTGCTGATGTCGAGCCAGCCGGCGATGCGCCGCGCGATGGCAAGACGGGTGGCTAGCTCGGTGCGCGCCCGGGCCAAGCTACCGAAGCGTGTCCACCGGAGCGACCAGATATCGTCCGCGAGCCAGTCGCCGAAGACGCGGTTTGGGGGGACCGGATCGACAACTCGTCCGCCTGCTTGCTCGAACGAGTCGGCCCAGGGGCGATCGAGACCGGTGGGGTCGCGACGGTCGACCAGGAAACCAATGGCGGATCCGAACCACCGCGCTGCGGCCGCCGCTCGCGACGGCCCCTGAAACTCGAAAAGCTCATCCACGACATCGGTCCAACTCAGGCCCTCTAGCACTGGAAAGGGCTCGGCATCGAGCACCCTCATCAAGTTGGCCCCCTCCATCAGGGAGCCGAGGAGTCCCGCCTCGCGTTCCGCATACTCTGCAAAAGAAAGCGATTCAGTTGCGGACCACGCCACGTCGTCGAGGACTGCATGCTCGGGTTTCAGCTCGCCATTCGAATCGAGCAGGTTGGGCCGAGCTTCGTCTGCCGTGACGAGCGGCAACGGTCCGAGGGTGCGACATGTGCATCGGTGCTGGGTGGAAATCCGTCCACCCAACGGGGTCGCGGTCAACGCGTACGGAAACTGAATGCAAGGGCTGGGTTTCATCTCGGGCCCGAGTTGGGAATGAATCGCGCAGCCTTGCTCGCTCCAGAACACGCAACGACCCGTGTCGCCCCGCATCATCATCACCGCGGCGTCCTCTCCTTCGTGACGGTCGATCGCGTCCGCGGAGATCACCGCAAGCATCTCGCAGTCTTCTTCGTTGAGCGCGCCCACGGCATGAATGTCACTGCAGCAAAGGCCATCACCCACGCATTCAAAGCGCGCTCCAGCGCGCACTAGGAGCGGATCCCTTCTCGCCAGAAGCGTCATGGGTGCACCAAACAAGGTCCTGGAGCGAGGTAGAGGAGCTCCACGCCCGCTCCAACCAGCGCATCACCCGCAGGGTTGACCTGCTCCTTGCCCGTCTCGGGGTCACGAAACCCGATCACCAGAGCACCCGTGGAGGCCCGCACCTGTTGGCTCAGCTGGTCGAACCTCGCGGGAACGGCAATGCCTTCCGGAACCAATCCCACGTAGAGATTCTGATTCCCGCCAAACACCATGCGACTCGTCGCATCGGCGACTCCCGGATAGACGACCGTGTGCGCCAACAGCGAGTACCCCACCCGTCGGGTTTCGACCACCTCATCACTACCCGCCGCGCGTGCGTGCTGCACATTCTCCGAATCCAGAATCTCGGCGATGATCCGCAGGGGCTTCTTCCGGTTCTTGGTCGCGGGGTCTTTCGAGAGCGCCGACCGAATGGTGAAGACGGTCAGAATGGTCGCTGCGTCCGCTTGTTGCGGCTTCACTCGGCGCGACCCCGTGACGATGACGGTCGACGCGTGGGTGATGCGCGCCTTGTCGAGCTCGCTCTCTTTGGTGGG
>CAYZDM010000212.1:0-5744 GCA_964476875.1 uncultured Sandaracinaceae bacterium
TTACGTATTGGCGGGAGCAGATTCCGACGGCGTTTCTGCCGGCGGCGTAGAGGCCCGGTATCGGTTGGGCTTTTTCGTCGACGACTTCGCCCGTGGCCTCGTCTACCGCCAGACCGCCTAGGGTCATCACCGCGCACAAGTGACGCTTCGAGCCGAGGGAGCAATCGATCGCGTAGTACGGGCCTTCAGGGAGAGGGCGCATGCTGTCGCCCGCCTTCTCGAAGCGGTCGGTGCGCCTGCCCTTCGCGGCCGCGTTGTACTCGTCTAGGGTTGCTTGGAGCGTGTCACGCGGAACGTTCAGCATCTCGGCGAGCGCCGGCACGTGGTTGGCTTTCCTGCAGTTGAAGTAGAGGTTCATCAGGGCGACGCCGCGCTGAAACCATTGCAGCTTCCCGGGTTTGGACTGCTCGCGCGCGAGCTTCTTGAGGTGTTCATCGATGATCAGCGTCGCGACACCGTGGTTCTCCTCCACCATGGCCTCGCCGATCTTCGCCCCGTACCAGAACTCGTTGGCGAACCGCTCCCCTTTGTCGTTGATCAGGACGCCTTCGGCAAAGGCGTTCGGCGGGTACAGGAATCGCCACGCCGATGCGCGGTTCATGTGGTTCAGTTTGCCGCCAACACTGCGTCCGAGTCGAATCCCCATGCCGTCGTCGCCAGCAGTGCCCAGCGGCAAACCGGGCACGAAGTCGGGCACGTGCTCGGCAACCATCTCGCGGTTGTAGATGAAACCACCGGCGCACAGCGCCACTCCCTGCCTGGCGCGAATGCGTCGAGGGGCGGAGTGCTTGTTCTCGATCTTGTCGCACTGTTTGCGTATCCAAGCCGCCACTCCGGTCACGAACTTGCCAACCGCCACTTCGGTACGATGCAGCCGTCGGTGAAGCGACCGCCAAAAGCGCGACGGCAGGTGCTGGTACTCGAGTCCCACCACGCGCCCCGTCGGATCGACGATCATGCGGCTGACGCGCGCTTGCAGTTGAAGGCGTACGCCCGCGCGGATAGCGGTTCGCCTCAACGGCTCCATGATGTTGAACCCGGGAAACGCGCCACCATCCGCTCGGTGTCCCCGTTGGGCGGGTGTCGCGCGATCGCAATAGGGAGGAAACGTCTCGTTGCCGGAATAGTAGAGGTGGTACTCGTTGGTCGGATAGGAGGTCTTGACCGGACACAGATTTGGCAAGAAGGGGACGCCCCGGTCCGTCAGCCATTTCACATTGTCCGCGCTCGTTTCGCAGAAATCCCAAAGGGTCTCTTCCGATACGGCGTCCTGCACCTCCATCGACAGATAGCGGTACATGTTCTCTACGGTGTCCTGGACGCCGGCTTCATTTTGGATGTGCGTGCCTCCGCCCGCGTAGAACACGCCCCCGCTAATCGCAGTCGCACCGCCGCCCTCAAAGCGGTCCAACACCACGACGTCAGCCCCACGCTCTCTGGCTTCTATCGCTGTGCTGATACCCGCTGCACCAAGGCCAACGACGACCAAATCGGCTACGTCGTCCCACGGGGCGTGCTCCACATCGTCGACCACGATCGGCGTCAGCTTGCTCATTCGGACGGCGGACGCTAGCACGCCGCCTCGAGGTTCGCAGCGACCATGCAGCTCCCCACCGATCCAAACCAAGTCGGCCCAGTCTGCCTGGTGACAGGCGGAAATGGATACGTCGGCAAGCACCTCGTGCGTCGCTTGTTAGAGCTTGGCTGCGACGTCCGCGCGCTCGATCTTGCACCGTTCGAAGGGGACTCTCGCGTCACCAGCATCGTGGGAGACATCCGTCGCCCGAGCGACATCGGACCCGCATGCGAGGGTGTCGACACGGTGTTCCACACTGCCGCGATCATCAATACGTTGACGCTGGCTCGACCGAGCGTTCGCAAGCAGGTTTACGGCGTCAATGTCGAGGGGACCGAATGCGTCATCCGCGCGTGCCAGCGCGCCGTCGTCAAGAAGCTGATCTTCACCAGCTCGATCACGGTGGCTGTCGACGGCCCGATTCGAGAAGGCAGTGAGACTGCACCTTACGTCGGAACCGATGGCCTTCCCGACTTGTACTCGCAGACGAAGAGCAAGGCGGAGAAGCGCGTGCTCGAGGCTGACGATCCCAACGGACTTCGTACGGCGGCCGTTCGTCCCGGCGGCGTTTGGGGTCCAGGGGAGGGTGCGATCATGGTTCGCGACTTCCTCGAACATCTCGCCGCAGGTCAGTTCAAGGCCACCATCGGAGACGGCACCTCGGTAACAGACAACGTGCATGTCGATTCAGTCGTCGACGTTCACTTCTTGGTCGCGCAGAAGCTCACCGACGACCCCGACCTAGTGGCCGGTCAGTCCTACTTCGTGAGCGATGATGAGCCTACCAATCCAGTGAGCTGGTATCGTCCTATCGTGGAGGGCCTGGGGTATCCCTGGCCGAAGATTCGCATTCCGCGGCCAGTGGCCTACGCCTTTGCCTACCTTGGAGAGGTCGCCCACTACTTCGGAGGGCCGTTGCCGACGGTGACCCGCCGTGGAGTCCTGTCGATCTGCCGAGATGCCTCCTTTCGCGTCGACAAGGCCCGTGCTCATCTCGGCTACGAGCCACGAACCAGCGCGTCGGAGGGGATTCCCGAGTTGATGGACGACTTCCGCGCGACCCACGATCGGTTCAAGGCTGCGCAGTGATCAAGTTGATCTACCTGCTCTGGCCGAGACAGCCGACGACGCCAGCCGAGCGTCGGATTTCCCTTCTTGAGCACTGCGCTCCCAAGCTGCTCGATGCCGGCGCACGAGGTCTATTGATGAACATCGATGACGATTTCGCCACTGTGCCTTCACCGACTCCGACTACGAAGTTCACCAACCCATTCGTCGCGGAGATCAGCCTTTGGGTGGATGACATGGAGAGGCGGCGCCCGCTAGAAGCGATCCTCGTCGATTCAGGGTTCAAGGTCGCCGGCTATCGCGTCCGCGAACACCTCTATACCGACTACGGCGGCAACGAACACGGCACGCCACGAGACTGGCCGGACGGAGAGCGCTCGCCCTACGTCATTTCGGTCACCCCGCTGGAGCGTCCGAAGCGGATTCCAAAGGACCGGTGGATGCGTCACTGGTTCGATCGCCAGGGACCGATGTCCGAGAAGATGCAACCACGCAGTCGCTATGTGAGGAACGTCGTCGACGAGGTGCTCACGCCAGATGCCCCTCCATATGAAGGGATTGTCGAGGAGTCCTGGCCGTCGGCGAAGCACATGACCAACCCCTTCCTGTTTTACGGAGCTCGAAATCGCTTCGAGGTCGTCAAGAACATGGCGATCATGCTGCAAAGCGTCGCTGCATTTCTCCCGGTCTGGAAGATCACCAGCGTCACGATGAGCGAGTACTTCGTTCGAACGCCGCGGCCGTGAACGGCGGTTTCTGCTGGACGATGGGCCGGCTTCTGTGGGTACACTGCCCGATCCAATGCACACTGATCGACGTGATTTCCTAAAACTGTCCGTGGCTGGGGCCGCCGCGCTGTCGACAATGAGCGCCGGCGCGACGTTGTCGGGTTGCACGTCCAGCGGGCCCGCCTCCGCCATGAAGGTTCTTCGCCCCGAGGACGTAGAGTTGCTGCGTGCGCTCACACCGGCCGTCCTGAAAGGGGCGATCGCCCCGGGCGAGACAGCGAAGCTCGATCGAGAAATCCAATCGTTCGACACGCTGATGGCCGACCTCTCAGCGCCGGTAGTCACGGGCGTCCTGCAAGCGTTCGATGTGTTGAACTTCGGTCTCACGCGTGGGCTGACGACCGGACAGTGGTCGGCTTGGTCGAAGGCATCGCTGGAAGACGCGGAGAGCGCGCTGGCCCGTCTACGTGACAGTAGTGTTGGTTTGCTGAACGCGATCTACGCTGCAGTGATCAGGCTCATCATCAGTGCCTGGTATCTCATTCCGGAGAACGGGCTCGCGACCGGGTACCCTGGGCCGCCGGAGAAGGTGGTTGGCGCCGCGACCGACGCACCCGTGACCCAAGAGGTGAAGCCGTGAAGAATCTTTCGGAGCTCGTCCTCGGGAGCGCGACCGATCCCTACAACCGTGCCGCCGCGCGTGGTTGGGATATCGCCGATGCGAGTCAACTGACATCGGCGCTCGACATCGAAGCCGACGTGGTGATCGTCGGTACGGGTGCGGGTGGCGGAACCGCGGCTGAGTTGCTCAGCAAAGCGGGCTTGAGCGTCGTCTTGCTCGAGGCGGGTCCTCTAAAGACTTCCAGTCAGTTCGACATGCAAGAACGCGCTGCCTATCGCGACCTCTACCAAGAAGGAACCGGGCGCGGCACCAAGGATGGCGGGATGGTGATCTTGCAGGGCCGCGCGGTCGGCGGGTCGACGACGGTCAATTGGACCTCGAGCTTCCGCACGCCGCCAGACACGCTTAGGTTCTGGACCGAGCAGATGGGGGTCAGCGGTTGTACCGAGGCAGAGTTGGCGCCGCACTTCGAGCAGATGGAGGAGCGGCTCAACATCCACGAGTGGGCCCAAACGCCCAACCCGAACAACGCGACCCTGCAACGCGCTGCCGAGAAACTCGGCTACTCCTGGGGCACGATCCAACGGAATGTTCGTGGCTGTTTGAATCTCGGGTACTGCGGCCTTGGTTGTCCAGTCGACGCGAAACAGTCGATGCTGGTCACGACGATCCCGGGAGCGCTCGACAACAAAGCTAAGCTCATTCATCGGGCGCGCGTCGTTCGCGTGTTGTGGGACGGCGATGTCGTGAAGGGTGTGGAAGCCGAGGCGCTGACGCCCGATGTGCGAGGCACGACGGGGCAGAAGATTACCGTGCGTGCCACTCGGACGATCCTTGCCGGTGGCGCCATGAACACCCCTGCGATCCTCTTGCGGTCTGAGGTGCCTGATCCGCACGGCCGCATCGGCAAGCGTACGTTCTTGCACCCAACGACGCTGACCATGGCCGTCTACGAGGAGTCGATCGACCCGTTCTACGGCGCGCCGCAGTCGATCTATTCGGACCATTTTCAGTGGCAGAATGTGAGCGACGGACCGGTCGGTTTCAAGCTGGAGGTTCCTCCGCTGCAACCTGCTTTCGCGGCTGGGTTTTACAGCGCCGCGGGCGCGGAGATTACCCAGAGCATGGACAAGCTCGACCGTACTCAATGCATGATCGCGCTCCTCCGCGACGGGTTTCACGAAGAAAGCCAAGGGGGAGTCGTCGAGCTTGGCGACCAGGGGCAACCGGTTCTCGACTATCCGATCAACGACTACCTTTTGGAAGGCGTGCGCCGCGCGCTCAACGTCATGCTGGAGATGCAGTTTGCAACGGGCGCTAAAACCGCGCGTCCGGCCCACAAGCAGGCGAGGCACTATGCGTCATGGAAAGAGGCTAAGGCCGCCGTGGCAGAGCTCGACGTGGCCCCACACAAAGCCACGATCGGGAGCGCGCACGTCATGGGCGGCTGCCCGATGGGCGACGACCCCGCGCGCAGCGTGACGAACTCGGACGGCAAGTTCCACCACCTCGACAACCTCTACATCATGGACGGCTCACTCTTCCCCACGAGCATCGGCTCCAACCCCCAGCTCTCGATCTACGGCCTAACCCACAAACTAGCCTCCACCCTCCTCACCCACTTCCAAGCCTAAAAAAGCGGACTGTCCCTTTTTTCAGGGGAGGGTGGTTAGGAAGGATAGGAGGGGGGGGTTTAGGGCGTTGGGGCGTTCTTGTTGGCCCAGCCGATAGGCGGCAAATCGGCAATACT
>CAYZDM010000213.1:0-5726 GCA_964476875.1 uncultured Sandaracinaceae bacterium
CCCCCACCACCTCCTACACGCCACTTCCATCCAAACAGGGACACTCCCCCCCATCGCAACCACTTGGAATCACAGGGCTTCTGCGCTAAAGATCGCAGCGACCGTGGAGTGAGACCCTCGGCAGGTCGCTGCGATCTTTGCCGGGGAACCGCAGTGATTCTACGGGTTTGCGGTGGGGGGGAGTGTCCCCGTTTAGAAGGGGATTCTTAGGCCGGTGGTGGCGACTACTTGGTTGCCGAAGGCGTTTGTGTTCCAGCGATAGTTGAAGCTGATGTCGAACTGGGCGCCAGCGATGGAGCGGTGAGCTGTGCCTTCTAGGAAAGAGCCGAGGATGAGGAACTGGATGCCGACCTCGTTGATGTGGAAGGCGCTCAACTTCGGGTCCGCGGTGACGTACGGATCGGCAAACGTGTAGTCGTTGGGGTTGGTCTTGTAGAACGATGCCGAGGTTTGTGTGTAGTAGCGGTACCGCAAGCGAGTCTGAAAGTACGGGGACATCTCCTGATAGATTCGAAACTCCGGATTGACGGCGCTGACCTTCCAGCTGTCGACATACGAACGATAGAGAATCTGCAAGGAGGTTCTCGAGCGTGGGATGTACCAGGCGAGTCGCGACATCAACAAGTGGCGGAAGCGTTGATCGGGGTGCGCCTCGGGTCGCTGACCCCCAAGCACCGATCGGTAGGGGTTCGCGAGAAAGCCCCACTGGTATGTGAAGTCGTAGCCGACCTCCAGCACGAGCGTGCGTGACAAGACCTGCTCCCAACCGGCTGCGAGCGAGATGGCATCGAGCGTCTCGCCAAACTGGCTTCCGGGGCGCTGCTGTGCTCCTCCCCTGAAATTTTGCCCAATTTCGTCGTGTCGGTAGCTCATCAGCCCCCGAAATTTGGTCGCGCGGTCGGCAAGCCAGATCGTTGGTTGGAAGAGAGTGCCAAACGAGAAGTAGTCGGGCTCGCGGCTAAAGCGTACGCCGCCGAACACGTCGACCGGATTCTTACGGTCGACGAACTCGTGGCCGCCCTTCAGCTCGACGTCGTGACGGATCTCCGTGAAGCGAGTGTCTTCGAGCGCTCCGGCCGCGATGCTCGCGCTGGTAATGGAGTCGATCAGGTAGTCGACGCGCATGCGGCTACCCTGCGGCGCTTCGACTTGCGCGATGATTTCAGGAGCGATGACTCTAGTGCTTCGATCCCAGTAGTAGTTGCCGCGAAGCTGAGCGTCTCCGGTCCACGTCCCGGTAACCGCGTCCGCGGCCGAGTGTCGAGGATGCACGACGAACAACGTAACGCCGGCGACCAGAAGCAACCACAGCGCCATCCATCGCGAGCCGTAGCGCGCTGCGCTTAGTTGCACCCGCATCCCCCGCCGGCGGTTCCCACACCACCGGTGGCGCCCTCGCGAGCATCGAGCACGTGAGAATAGAACTTCGCTTCGGTCGACTCCCGCTCGAGGTCCATGCTCGGCCGCGAAAGGTACTCACGCTCGTATGGCTTGACGGTCGCGCAGCCCGCAGCGGCGCACAGGAAGAGCGCGATGGCCAGCCCTAGCGGTCGGAAGAGCGGCTTCGACCCTGGTTTTCGTTGGTCAAATGACGGGCTAGGGCGACGAGTGGAGTCAGAATTCCCCGGGTGGTGGTTCGCATCCATGGGTGCTCGGCGATGATATCCGCGGCATGCGGACCGACCGAATAATACGCGTGAACCAAGGCACGGCCTGTGGGGTTGGTCATGAGGTAACGGTCACGGAAGCGGCGCAGCGCCCAAATCTCATCAGCTAGTGGCGATCCGTATGCGGCGGTGGCGACGAAGCAAGGTGGCACCGTAGTGAAGTCGATCGACGTTGTCTTCAGCCCCGCAGAAACAGGTTCGCTCCGCCCCTGACAAAGATCAGTCGCCATGATCTCGAGCTCATACTCCGTCTCGTGCGCGTCGAACGCCGTGTTGACCACAATGGTGTCTCCCGCATCGAGGCAATCTCCGTCCCCGTCGACGTCGATACCGTTCTCACAATTGCCGTCCTCGTCCGCGCGGTACGGCGCGCAGAGAATCTCCGAAGCGGACTCATCACTGCATTCCGCATCCACCGGAATGTGAAGCCCGTCGCCCTGAATCGGTCGGCCCTCGCTAGTGATCTCGAGCGCATGCGCGTCTTCGCTCACCACGCTGTTGACGAGGATCTTGTTCGCCAGAATCTTGTACTGTCGGAGTGGGCGTACGCTCTGCGGAACGGTGAAGCGCATGCGCCCGACCACATGGGACCACTTCGAGTTTGGGTGGTTTTCGAGTACGAAATCCGAGATTGCCTCGGGTTCGCCATCCACGTCACACAAGCCCACGCAAGCTCCCTTTTCAGCACAAATGAATCCCATTCCGCATTCGAGTTCGTCGGTGCAATCCTTCCCGCAGATGTCCGGGGGCTCCGGCTCGTTGCAGATGTTGGTCGCCATCACCACGACCTTGAAGCGCGCACCGCCCTGGGTCGTACGCAGGCGATCGGCTCCGCTTCCAGGCGCGCTATCGGGTTCATCGGTGATGGACGGATCCATCGTGGATAGCTCACCCGACTCGCCGTGAAGACTGCCGTAACCCGCCGGGTCGGACGTTTCGTACTCGGCGACCAGCGGGCCCAGCGTGAAGGGAACGGCATAAAGAACGGATGGTTGCCCGCGATAAGGGTAGCCGTAGGTTTCCGCCCAGAAGTCCCAGCGCTCCGACAGCGGCGTCGGGTAGGTTTCGTCGTTGAAGGTGTCGTTGTAGTCGCCCTCGGCGTTGACTTCGATCCACGCGGTGTAGTTGCCGTCTTCCCATTGAGTTGGCGCGACATACTGGACGGTCCTCGGGATATCGCCCGCGGGTGTGGCCGTGGTCACGACGTCTATGTTGGGCATGACGCGACGGGCCTCTTCCACGAATCGCGCGACGTCGCGATGATCGAACTCGCCGAGACCCTCGACGTCGCGGCGGGGCGGATAGATCGATCCGGCGCCAAGCGGGCGCATGCTTTCGTTGCCGGAGGCCTCCACGAACGGCTCTGCATAGCCCTTGCGAACGTCATCGTCGGTGGCGAAGCGGCCCTTGTCGCTGTTGAACACGCTCGCGCAAGTGACCGCGTCCAGTGCCTCGCGGGTCGTCGTGTCTTGGTTGAATGACAGGCAGAAGTACGAGTCCGGCGACGCGTCGATCGAGGTGCGGGATGCGAAACCCTCCGACGTTCGATCCTGAAAGATCACCATGGGGAACGGCTCGGCGTCCGGTGCGTTCGCCCGGCGATGGCCCCATACCGGCAAGATCCCTTCGCGTCGCCCGTAGGGCCAACGGAACCCGCTATTCATCTGGAGCGCGCCGGGACGATTGCCGACGCCACGAAGCGCGACGGATGAGGTCAGCGCAACGGTGTCCATGAATGTGCCGTCGGCGTCTTCGACCCAGATTGCGATTTGGGCACGCTTCGTTGGGGTGAAGCGAAACTCGAGGAGTCGCTCGCCGTCTTGGGCGGCAGCATTCCCGAGAGCCGCGAGCAAGATCGCGACCATGCACAAGCCAAGCAAACCAAGACGCATAGAGAAAATAGCCTAACCTCAGCGGTTTTTCGTCTCAAGGAAGCGGAAGGCAACGCCGAAAAAACAAATAGTTACAGTGGTTTAGCTGCCACTCAGCGGCGCGGCCGTTGCGGGCCACGGTGACGCTTGCTCTCACGCTTTCCAGGTGCCAGTTGCGCGCGAAGCTGCTCGACCTTGTCACGAAGCTGTGCCGCCTTCTCGAACTCGAGGTCCTCTGCGGCGAGGAGCATCTCACTGCGCAGCTCCTCGATCCGTGCCGGGATGTCTGCGGGGTCAGCCGGCATTTCGCCTTTCCTCAAGATGGGGACGACGACGTAGTCGCCGGCTCCTGTAGACGGATCCATCTCGAGGACCGCCTTGCTGATTGTCTGCGGAGTGATGCCGTGTTCCGTGTTGTATTCTTTTTGCCGTGCGCGGCGCCGCTCTGTTTCGTCCATCGCGTACCGCATCGCGTTGGTGATCCGATCGGCGTAGAGCAGCACTTCGCCGCCGGCGTTGCGCGCCGCCCGACCGATCGTTTGAATCAACGATCGGGGCGAGCGGAGGAAGCCTTCCTTGTCAGCGTCGAGAATGCCGACCAACGAGACCTCCGGTAGATCCAACCCCTCCCTCAGGAGATTGATGCCAACCAGAACGTCGAATTCTCCGCGTCGCAAATCTCTAAGAATTTCAACACGTTCCAGTGTGTTTATATCGCTGTGAAGGTAGCGGACGCGGACGCCGAGCTCGCCGTAGTACTCCGTGAGGTCTTCGGACATGCGCTTGGTGAGGGTTGTCACCAACACGCGTTCGTCGCGTGCGACGCGTTCCCGAATCTCTCCGAGGAGGTCGTCGACCTGGTGCTTGGTCGGACGAACGTGCAACACGGGATCGAGGAGGCCCGTCGGCCGAATCACTTGCTCGACGACGACACCACTAGCGCGATCGGTTTCCCAGTTTCCGGGTGTCGCGCTCACGTGAAGGACCTGGCCGACTCGCTCCTCCCATTCGCTGAAACGCAAGGGCCGGTTGTCGAGCGCGCTCGGCATGCGAAACCCGTGCTCGACGAGTGTCTCTTTGCGCGAGCGATCACCTTTGAACATCGCACCGAGTTGGGGCACCGTGATGTGAGATTCATCGAGGATCACCAGGAAGTCGTCCGGGAAGTAATCGAGGAGCGTCGGCGGCGGGTCGCCCTCGTTCCGACCTGAGAGGTGGCGGCTGTAGTTCTCGATTCCGTGGCAGAAGCCCATCTGTTCCAGCATCTCGAGGTCGTACATTGTGCGCTGCTCGAGACGCTGCTTCTCCAGCAATTTGCCTTCTGATTCGAGTTTGGGGAGCCATTCGAGTAGCTCCTGACGAATCGATTTGATCGCCCGTTGTCGGTGTTCATCGGGGGTGACGTAGTGGCTGCCGGGATAGATGCCGTATTGGTCCAGCTCCTCGAGTACTTGGCCGCGCATCGGATCGATCTCGACGATGCGTTCGATCTCGTCGCCCCAATACTCGACGCGAACGGCGAGGTTGTCGGAGTGTGCAGGAAAGATTTCGACAACGTCGCCGCGAACCCGAAACGTGCCACGGTGAAAGTCGATGTCGTTGCGTTGATATTGAATGTCGACGAGTCGTCGCAGCAGTTCATCGCGACGGAACTCCTGCCCTACTTCGAGATTGATCAGCATCTTTTGGTACCACTCGGACGAGCCGATACCGTAGATGCATGAGACACTGGCAACGATGATCACGTCACGACGTGCGAGCAAGGATCGGGTGGCGCTGTGGCGCATGCGGTCGACCTTGTCGTTTACGATCGCGTCCTTCTCGATGTAGGTGTCGCTCGATGGGATGTATGCTTCGGGCTGGTAGTAGTCGTAGTAGCTGACGAAGTATTCGACGGCGTTGTTCGGAAAGAGCTCTCGCATTTCGCTGTAGAGCTGAGCCGCCAGGGTCTTGTTTGGGGCCATGATCAGCGTCGGCCGCTGAGTCGCGGCGATGACGTTCGCCACCGTGAAGGTCTTGCCACTGCCTGTAATTCCAAGCAAAACTTGATGCTGGTCCCCCCGGGCGAGCCCTTCCAAGAGCTCGGAAATAGCGGCGGGTTGGTCCCCTTTTGGCTGCAAATCAGTGACTAGCTCGAGGTCCCTCGACATCGGCCAAGGCTATCACTCCTTGAAAAAGGGGACAGTCC
>CAYZDM010000214.1:0-5725 GCA_964476875.1 uncultured Sandaracinaceae bacterium
TGTCACCGTCGCGGAAAACTACGCATGGTGGATACGAGACGGCGCCGCGCTCGCCGCTGCGGTCGATTTTCTCGGCGTTCATACCTACCCCGAGTGGGAAGGCAAACCAATCGACGAAGCCCTCGACTACACGCTAGAGAACATCCGGGGCGTCCGAGCGGCATTGCCGGACAAGCCCATCGCGATTCTGGAAGCGGGTTGGGCGACCGTCGCGGTCGAGTTCGGCCCCCGGGCCAACGAAGCGGCCCAGGCGCGCTATTATCGCGAGTTAGAGCAATGGGCGCGTGCCACGAACACGACAGTGTTCTTCTTCGAGGCCTTCGACGAGCCGTGGAAAGGCGAAACGAATGCTCCACTCGGAGCTGAGAAACACTGGGGCATGTTCAACGTCGATCGAACGCCAAAGCAGCTACTCCAGGACCAGTGAACCAAACAGCCCAGCGTCGATCCAGCCGCGGTCCTTTTTCTCTCCGGGCGCGGATTCAGAGCCGATGAAGTTCTCGCGGATCTCGCTGCCGTCGTTATCACACCAAGCGATCATCAGCCCCATCACCTTGCCAGCGGATAGCTTGATAGGCGCGTTCTTGTTGGAGTCGTCCACGTAGTCGTCCGAGTAGACGTCTATCGCGAGCTCCCAGACGACCTTGTTGCCGCGCTGCTGCCAGCGGCTCTCGACATGGTGGGTGAAGCTGTGGGGTAGCTTGTCCGTACCGATGTCGATCGCCTGATTGTCGAGCGACACATGGTAGGCGAAGGCGTTGTGATTGTACTGGTGGTCCCCGCCCGAGTGGTTCTCGTCCAAGAAGATCTCGAGACAGTCGTCATCCCAGTACTGGACCAGCGGGTCGCGGTGACTGTCGAACAAGATGTCGTCGACGACCTCGACCAGCACGTAGATCCTCGCCGGCGTCCAAACCACCTTGAAACGTCCCTGAAAATCCTTCGGTGTGTATTCCGGCCCCAGCCAACGATTCGTGATCTTCTGCCAGCGAGCGCGCCGCCAAACAGCCTCGTCGGCAACGCCGTCCACCTGGGGCGCGCGTTCCGCTTTGGGCGCTCGGTACTCGGTGCGTCCCGGATAGTGTGTCGGAGGCGACGCCAGGGCCTGCGCGGTGGGCAGGGCCAGCACTGCCATGACACAGAGGATGACCCGAACGCTAGACATCGTTGTCGTACTTCAGGTTGCCGTCCTTGTCCCAAAGCCCCCAACACGCGCCGACATCGCCCTCATCGCCGACTTTCCAGGATTCGTCGAACGACGAGAAATAGAAGATCTCGATACCCTCTTCGTGCGCCCACTGGTAGGTCCGAATGAAGTACTCCAAGGCATTGTCGTACGATGGAATAGCCGCGCCAAAAGGCGAGCCAACGTTCGGCCAGCCCGTCTCGCTGATGATGACCGGCTTGTCGTCAGCTACCTTCTGGGCCCGTCGGTACATGTCCTTCATGTATAGGTGTGCGTATTCCGCGGGGCAGCTTTCCCAGAAGGGATAGCAATTGACCAGCAGCGTATCGCACACCGCAGCTACGCGGGGATGGTTCTCAAAGAGAAAATAGGCGTCGACCGTGCCGACCGGCACACCGGGCACCGCCGCCTTCGCACGCTGGAGGTACTCAATCAGCTGATCCTCAGTGAGGTCTTCTCGCAGCATGACCTCGTTGCCGACCGCCAGGATGTCGGCATGTCCCGCACGGGCGACCTCTATTCCATTGCGGAGCTCAATTTCGTTTAGATCGAGGTCGTCCGACAACCCAACTCCGACCATCGTCTTCAAGCCGTTCTCATGCGCGACGCGTGCAGTTTCCTGGTTGCCCTCGCGACAGGAGAAGCTCCGGATCCAGTGTGTGTATGGCGAGATGATGCTCAGCCGCTCGCGGATCTGATGCTCGCTGATCTCGGTGCCGGGAGACTGGCCGTCCACGTAGGCGCTGAACGAGATGCCATGGATCTTGTGGCGCAGGATTGCCTGGAGCAGCTCGACTTTATCGAGTCGCGACATTTTCGAGAAGTCGGTGCCCAGAAGCGCTGGGAATCCGGGGACCTTGTATCCAGATCGTCTCAGCGACACGGCGGCGCTGGACCGGGAGTTCACGGAAAAATTCTTGCTGCTTGCTCGTGTCACTGTCTGTCCGCCACGCCGCGCTAACGGCGTTCTACGCCCTGCCCTCGAGTCGCGCCATCACTTCGTCGGTGAGGCGTGGGATCACCTCGAGCGCGCCCATGTTCTCGCGAACCTGCTCGACGCAGCTTGCGCCCGTGATGACCGTGGATACGTGCGGGTTCTTCGCGCACCAGGCGATGGCGAGCTGTGCGGGGGTGCATCCGAGTTCGTTCGCGATATCGACGGCACGTCGAATCTGGGCGTGGCTGTCAGGCGCGGTGATGTGCTCACGGAGCCATTCGTAGCCCGGCAGCGCCGCGCGGCTACCGGAGGGCACCCCATCGAGGTACTTGCCGGTCAACGCGCCCGACGCGAGCGGGCTCCAAACCGTGGTGCCCATGCCATACTTCCCATAGAGCGACGCGTACTCTCGTTCGACACGCTCGCGTGACAGAAGGCTGTACTGGGGTTGCTCCATCACCGGCTTTCGAAGGCCATACCGCTCCGCGATCTCGTAGGCCTCTTCGATCGCTCCCGCGGGCCATTCGGAGGTTCCCCAGTAGAGCGCCCTACCCGAAGCAACGATGTCGCTCATCGCCCACACGACCTCTTCGACGGAGGTCTCCGGATCATCCCGATGGCAATACAAGAGATCGACGTAGTCGAGACCGAGGCGTTCGAGCGAACCCTCGATTCCGTGCATCAGGTATTTGCGATTCAGGGTGTTCTTCGTGTTGGGACCTTCCGTCAAACCCCAATAGAGCTTGGTCGACATCAAGTACGACTCGCGTGGCCATCCGAGCTCCCGCGCCACTTGCCCCATGATGACCTCCGACTTGCCACCCGCGTAGACCTCGGCGTTGTCGAAGAAGTTCACGCCCGCTTCCCAGGCGGCTTGCATGCACCGGAGGGCCGTCTCGTTGCCGAGCTGGTTGTGGAACGTCACCCAGGAGCCGAACGAGAGCACGCTCACCTTGAGGCCCGCATTACCCAATCGCCGGTATTCCATGTCCACCACGTCCGCCCCCTAGTTCCCGTCGCCGTCCACCGCTTGGTAGACTCGCACGTAATCGACGAGCATCGTCTGCGGAAATATTTCGGTGCCGTTGGGCGGCTGGTTGTTGCTGCCGAGGGTTCCGCCCATGGCGACGTTGAGGATGAGGTAGAACTCCTTCAGGAACTCGTCCATCGTCGCCGGTTGGATGGCCTTGGTGAAGTACGTGATGCCGTCGATCTTTCCGACGATCTTGGCTTCATCCCACTCTGCTTGAAACAGGTGAAAATCGTCGCCAAGCGACTCCGCGACGGTCAGATTCTGGGTGTAATAGACCCAGCCGACGAGACCGGGAGGCAAGCATGGCTCTGAGGCGCCCACCGACTCATCGCACCAATGCATCGTGAAATGCGTCGTCCGGTCATTCGAAAACGCGTTGTGCACTTCCATGAAATCGATCTCACCCGAGCGCGGCCAGCCGACGGTTGGGAAGTTCACACCGAGACTCCAGAATGCGGGCCACGCCCCTCTTCCAACGGGCGGTTTGATTCGTGCCTCGACTTTCCCAAACTTGAAATCGAACTTCCCGAGCGAGTTGATCTTGCCGGATGTGATCGTCCCGTCACGCACACCGCAAGGCTCTTCGGGACACTGGGCCGAAAGCACGAGATTGCCGTCTTCCACGCGAACGTTTTTCGGCAAGGCCGTGTAGAGCTGCCATTCGTTGTTGCCCCATCCATAGTTGTCAGGGCCGTAGCCGGTCTCAATGGTCCAGTTCTCTTCCGAAGGCGATGTGCCCGAATTGAACTCGTCCTCGAATACAAGCTCGTATTCGACGCTGCTCGGGTCGCAGCTCTCCGTCTGAACAATCTCGTCAAAGTAGAATGTCCAGTCCTCGGGGTTAGCTGCGGCGTCGCCGACTCTGCCGAGATCGAAGATCACACTGATTCCAGTTGGATCGTCGCCGCCGGTGCTGCCCGTGAAGTCGAAGCAGAGCTCTTCCCAACTACTGCTCCCGGTTTGGACGCCGGACCTTTCTTGTTCGAGGTCCTCCAGCTTGAACAGTACATCGGCAACGCGTGGCGACCAGACTTGCATCGTGAAGGCTGCGCCCGCCGCCCAGTCAACGGGGCTGTCCAAAACCAGTGTGCTGCCGCCAAACACTTCGCCGGCAAACTTTTGCATCTGCGCTACCCTCAGCGTGATGTCTGTTCCGCTCCGATCTGGGTTGTCGACGACGGTTGCCACTCCACCGCCGAAGTCGATGAAGGTATACGGACCGCAAGCGTCCTCGAAGTTGATGGCATCCCCGCAGATGACGGGCGGCGGCACGGGCGTCCCGGCTGTTCCCCCCGATCCACCGACTCCGCCTAGGCCGCCGACTCCGTCCAGGCCGCCGACCCCGCCTGATGCATCGCCTTCGCTGCAACCCAGCAAGACGATAAACGGCGCAACGATTGTCGCGAAGCGCAAGAGGCGAATGGGGTACCTTGAGGACATGAGCTTGGCGTTTCGGCCACTAGATATATAGGCCCGCTTCGCGGGGCCGGAAGTCCAGATGAGAGCTATTTTTACAAGATTTGCTCCCCGAGAGCGCGAGAAACCGCGCAGCGCCCTGGACATATTCGCTTACGGACTGATGTCTTCAGTTGCTTTGACGGCGCTCCTTTGCTCGGTGGCGGCGGCGAGCCCTATCCCAGTCGAGCTACGCCAAACGGACGGTGGTTGGCAGCTGCTGCGCGGCGGTGAGCCCTACTTCATCCGTGGGGCCGGCGGAGACGGGTCGCTCGAGCGGCTTGCGGCCGCAGGCGCGAACTCGATACGCACCTGGGGGGCTGACGACATCGACGCGCGTCTCGACGCGGCGCACGCGCTAGGGCTATCGGTGACGGTGGGCATCTGGCTCGGTCACGAGCGCCACGGGTTCGACTACAGCGACGAAACCCAGGTACGCAAGCAACTGGAACGCGCCCGCGGGACCGTGCTGCGCTACAAGGATCACCCTGCCGTGCTCCTTTGGGGCATCGGCAACGAGATGGAGGGTTTCGGCGCGGGCGACGATCCGGCCATCTGGAAGGCGGTGAACGACATCGCCGCCATGGTGAAGACGCTCGACCCGCACCACCCGACCATGACAGTGACCGCCGAGCTTGGCGGCAGACGCATCGACGGCGTGAACAAGCGGTGCCCGGCGATCGACATTCATGGCATCAACTCCTACGGCGGTGCAGTGTCGGTGGTCGAGCGGTACCGCGCGGGCGGCGCGACCAAGCCCTATGTGCTCACCGAGTTCGGGCCGCCGGGGGTGTGGGAAATCCCAAAGAACGATTGGGGCGCGCCCCTCGAGCCGACCAGTACGGAGAAGGCGGCGTTCTACCGTCGCAGCTACCAGAGCGCTGTCATCGCCGCTCCGGGTCTCGCCCTAGGTTCATACGTCTTTACTTGGGGGTTCAAGATGGAGGCGACCCCGACCTGGTACGGCATGTTCCTGGCGGACGGCGCCCCCCTCGGGGCGGTCGATGTCATGACCGAGCTCTGGTCCGGTCGCCCGCCAAAGAACCTCGCGCCCACGGTGCAGCCCTTGCGGATCGAGAGTGCGCCGGAGGTAGGTCCAGATGACGAGGCACGG
>CAYZDM010000215.1:0-5713 GCA_964476875.1 uncultured Sandaracinaceae bacterium
GTTCCCGGCGGCGTGACTTACGACGACTCGATCGAGATCTCCGCCATGCTCGAAGCGGGTGGCCTCGATGTGATCATCTGCAGCGGCGGCACGAGCAGCATGAACCCCATGCTCCTGTTTCGAGGCGACAGCTTGGTTCCAGGGCTCATCAAACACGAGAAGAGCCGACTCATGAAAATCGGCATCCAACTCGCTGCGCCTTTCATGTTCAAAGACTATCCCTACGAAGAAACCTATTTTCTCGAGCACGCGCAGCGAATTCGAGATCGTGTTCAGTGTGGCGTTTGCTACATCGGCGGCGTCTGCACGAACGACAGCATCCGAACGGTCATGGGCGCCGGATTCGACTTCATCCAGCTCGGCCGGGCGCTCATCTTCGACCCCGACATGCCGAAGCGAGCACGGGCGCGGCCGACGTACAAGAACGGGTGCAACCATTGCAACAAGTGCGCGACGCTGATCGAGGCCCCCGGCGGCATCTACTGCGTCGAGCGCCC
Source organism: uncultured Sandaracinaceae bacterium (assembly GCA_964476875.1). GTDB lineage: Bacteria > Myxococcota_A > Polyangia > Polyangiales > Houyiibacteriaceae > SG8-38. The sequence continues at coordinate 498 of CAYZDM010000215.1, forward strand.
CGCCAACTTCTCGTGAGGCGCAGCATGTCTGACTTGAACCTATCGATCGAAGATGGAGTCGCGCGATTCGTGTTCGATCGGCCGAGTGCGCTCAACGCGTTGTCTCCGACCGTATTGAGTGACCTGGTGAACGAATGCGCCGATCTGGCGAAGAACGACTCAGTGAGAGTGGTCACGTTCGCGGGCGCGGGAGGCTGCTTTTCCGCCGGGGCGGACCTAGTGGCGTTCCTGCCGCTACTGGTGGGGGCCAACGCTAGCGACGCCGCGGACCTCGGTCGTCGGGCGACGCAAGCGATCGCAGACCTGCCGCAGATCACGATCGCCGGGATTCACGGCCATTGCGTGGGCGGGGCACTCGTCCTAGCCAGCGCGTGTGACATTCGGGTCGCCGCCGACGACGTTCGCTTCTCGATTCCGGAGCTCAACGCGGGCATTCCACTTGGCTGGGGCGCCATGGAACACCTCGTACGACTGATGGGGGAATCCGTCGCTGCGGACCTGGTGCTGAGCGCCCGGCCCTTCGGACCCGACGAGGCGCTACGCTCGGGTTTGATCAGCCGAGTCATTCCGCTCGATCGATTCGAAGGCGAAGTCACGGCCCTGATTTCGGCCGTCGTTGGCAAACCACTGAGCGTGCTTCGGGCTACGAAACAACAGCTCCTCGCGATCCGATCCGGGAAATTCGACGCGCACCAAGACGCGTCGCTTCTGCTCTCGGCCCTCCAAGACCCCGAAGCGCAAGCGATTGGGCAACAGTATCTCATGAAGCGAACACGCAAGAACTGAGGCGAGCCCCCCATGAACAGCCAGTTGCAGAAGCTCACCCGTATCCCGTACACCGTCCGAGGAATCGAGCTCGACGCCAGTGGCTCGGTGTCTCCCGGATGGTTCTCCCGAATTTTTGAGCACGCGCGTTGGCAAATATTCACGATGGACGAGTTCGCCCTTCGCAACCGTATGGAGGGCGGCGTCGCGAGAGCAGGGACCTTCGAGTACGGGGTGCCGCTTACCTACCAGGACGAGCTCGAGATCGGCACCTGGGTTGCCCGTGTGGGCCGCACGAGTTTTGATTTCGGGCACCGGATCACCCGGATTCGGGACGGCGCGATCGCGGCCAGGGCCCGCATGACGGTGGTCAACCTGGGCCCGAATGGCCCGGCGGCGCTCGATCCGATCGTCTCCAGCTTCGTCCTCGATGAGCCGGCCCCGGCCGTGCGACCGTGGCCAGAGGCCGATCGCGCGGGGTCATGGACGCGGCAGTGGCTTGTCCGACCCAGCGATCAGGATAGTTTTCGTCACGTAAACCAGGCGCGGTACGTCGACTATATCGACGACACCCGTTGGTTTGCGGCGCAAGCTCGAGAACGCGCGGGAGTCCAAGGCCCTCTGGCCGGACTGTCGGTGGAGTACCGGCGAGAAACGCACGCCGGAGAGCTCGTCCAGATGGAGACATGGGTTACCGGCGATCGGACCCGTGCGTACGAACTCAGGCGACAGGCCGATGGCGAAATCCTCGCTCGAGGCCAGGTTGTGGGCGCCGAACCGTAAAGAGGGTCGCCTCCTTGTGCGAATGGCGGTATTCTCCGACCCGATGTTTCCCTCGCCGGGTGGCGCGCATCCCCCGCCAGAAGAGTTCTTCGCTGGGCGCTATGCAGTCGACGGCGCCTTGCCGTGGGGCGGGCTGGCCTCGTACTACCGCGCCTCGTCCGAGGGCACGCCACTGATCCTCTCCATCCTGCCGATGGACGTCAGCCAGTCTATCGCCGCGGAAGCCGGCTTCTCGCAGCTTGCACATGGCCTGGGGGCGATCCGCTCGCGGGCCGTACCGAGGGTGCTCGACGCCGGCGTCATCGATGGTGTGCCGTACCTCGCTTTTCAGGACACGCGCGGCACCCTCCTGGCTGATGTGCTTCGAGAACGCCCGCTAAGCTCGCTCGCCGTCCTCCGACTCGCGACCGACGTCCTCGACGCCATCGGCGCCGCACACGCACAGGCGCTGTTGCATGGCGACCTCACCCCGCAGAACATCATCGTCGCCCGGGAACGAAATGGTCGACTCGCCGCGCGGGTCATCGGAATAGGCGTCGCGCCGCTTCTCCGTGGCAACCGAGGCGCGAGCGCCCGAGCGGCACACACCGGCTCTGGCAAACACGCGGTGGCCTACATGGCGCCGGAGCTCTTCGGGGGGGGCGACTTCAACGGCTCGGTCGATCTCTATTCCGCGGGCGCACTCCTCCACCACATGGCAACCGGGGCACCCCCCGTTGGTTGGGAGAACGACGAGGGGTTTGACGACGTGCCCGGCTTGCCCGACGTGATTCGACGCGCGATGTCGAGACGTCCACAGAACCGATACCCCGATGCCGCGGCGATGCAGACAGCGCTCGAATGGATCGAAGTGGAATCGGCCAAGAAAAACCCGCAGACACAAGACATCGCGCCTTGGATGGAGACGTCGCATATCGGGTCGATTCCAGTCCCGGCACTCGCGTCGAGCCTCCCTCCCGCGCACGTCAGCGGCAGTCATCCCGCCGGAAAGATCCTCAGCACTTCGGGGGCGCGGCCGATTCCCATCGCGCCGGTCATTATCGAAGAGATCGACTCCGGCAGCGGACGCAGCTGGCTCCAGATCGCGCTCTTGCTGATCCTGCTAGGCACTCTGGTGTTCTCGGGCTACTGGTGGAAGTCTCAAACCAGCCCTAGTGAACCGACGATTCCCTTCGTCCTTGAACCAGACGCTCAACATGGCGACTAGTCCCCCAAGCCCCGCGGCCACCGACGAAGAGCTCATGGAAGCCTACATCGATGGCGACGATGCCGCCTTTCGAGCCCTGTTCGAACGCTACGGACCGATCCTGCTCAGGCTCACGCGACGTCATCTTCGGAACGACGAGCTCGCCGAAGAGATCGTGCAGCAAACATTCTTCCGTCTCCACGGCGCACGAAACGATTTCCGTCGTGGTTCAAAGCTCCGCCCCTGGGTCATGACGATCGCCATGAACCTCGTTCGCGAGCACTGGCGGCGATCGAAGCGCAGAAAGATGACGACCCTGGAGGTGGATACGAGGGCGGCCCCCGAGGCGGACTTCATGCCCCTCGAGCTCCGCCAGCGCTCCGAGCTTCTCCATGTCGCCCTCGAAAAGCTCCCGTCGAGCCAACGGGAGGTCGTGGAACTCCATTGGTTCCAGGAGCGGCCATACGCGGAGGTAGCTGTAATTGTGGGGACTTCCGAGGGTGCTGTGCGCGTTCGCGCACATCGAGCCTACACAACCTTGAAACAATTACTGGTCTCGGAAATACGTGGTGATGAATGACTAGCGGCAGCAATCGGCCCGATGATGGCCTCGGCGATCGCCTGCGCGAACTCGACGCGGCCGAGGGACCGCAGAGCGCCGAGCAGATCGAGCGCATGTTCGCCGACGTGAAATCGGAATGCGACAAGAGCGACCGAACCATGACTGGCTTCCTCCGCAGCCGCTCCACCAAGGTGCGCCGCTTGATCGTCCTGTCGGTCTTTTCGGTTCTGGCCATCGCTGGCTGGTTCCTGTTCCCGTTAGTCGGCGCTCAGGCTCGAACCGTGCCTTGGACGACGAGTCTCATCAGCTTCTCTGTCCTGCTGGTCTTGGCGATGTTCATGGTGACGCGCCCGGTACATCTCCCCGCGCTCCCGAAGTGGCAATCGGTGTGCCTGGTCTGCGTGGCGATCGGCGCCACCGTCTTGGCGGCATTCTGGCCCCACCCAGCCGCGCAGGCCGCCACTCACGATCACAGCGGTGGGGTCATGGCCGGCGCATGCATGGGAGTTGGGCTTCTACTCGGTGTTCCGGTGTACGGTCTGCTTCGATTGGTGGATCGCGGGAATGCGCTTGGGAGCCTCGTCGCAGCATCGGCTGCAGGACTCGCAGGCAACTTCGTACTCAAGGCGCACTGCTCAGTGCCGGGCACCTCTCATGAGCTGCTCGGGCACGCCTCGGTCGCGCTCGTGTTCGTGGTGGGATTGGGCGTGGTTCACCGCGTCACCAAGAAGCCCACCTAGGAACGGCCGCCCACAAGGCCTCAAAAAGCGGTATGCTGCCGCCCCCGAGGAGGATCTGTGAGCGAAGAGCTGCGGCGCGACTTCAAAGAAAAGGGCATCAGGAAGGTCAAAGTCGGAGGATCCGACGTCGATGGCGTGCTGCGAGGCAAGCACATCAGCCTCGAGAAGTTCTGGTCGTCGCTGGAGAAGGGTTTTGGTTTTTGCGACGTGATCTTCGGATGGGACGTGGCCGACCAACTATACGACAACGCGAAAGTAACCGGCTGGGACACCGGCTACCCCGACGCGCTGGCTAGGATCGACGCGTCGACGTATCGTGTTCTCCCCGACGCTCCAGACACCGCGCACTTCCTGGTCGACTTCTATACGCAGGATGAAGAACCGCACCCGGCGTGCCCGCGAAACCTCCTCAAGGCCGTGATCGGCCGCGCCAATGACGCCGGCTTCAAGGCGAAGTTCTCCGCCGAGTTCGAATTCTGGGTCTTCCAGGAAACTCCCGAGTCGCTTCACGCAAAAGACTTTCGCCAGCTCGACCCGTTGAGTCCGGGCATGTTTGGCTACTCGTGGTTGCGCGAAGGGCAGCACCAGCCGCTGGTCGACGACATTTTGGACACGTGCGAGGCGTACGACATCGATATCGAGGGGCTCCACACCGAGACGGGGCCCGGAGTGTGGGAGGCGGCGCTCCGCTACGACGACGTCCTGGCCGCGGCAGACAAAGCGGCGCTGTTCAAGACGACCCTCAAGCAGATATGCACGCGACACGATCTGTCGGTCACGTTCATGGCAAAGTGGAAAGCAGACCTGCCCGGTTCGAGCGGTCACATCCATCAAAGCCTTTGGGATGCGGGAGGCCGAATCAACCTCTTCGCCAAGGCCGGCTCCGACAACCTCAGCGAGATGGGTCTTCACTACCTGGGTGGCCTGGTGACGCTCGCCCCCGAGCTAACCGCGCTGTATTCGCCATTCATCAACAGCTACAAACGATACGTCCCAGGGGTTTGGGCGCCATTGAACTCCTCGTGGGGCATCGAGAACCGCACCTGCGGATCGCGGGTCATTCTCGGGCCGAGTGATCAGGCGACTCGGATCGAGCTGCGACAGACTGCCGCCGACATCAACCCCTACATCGCCATGGCAGCGTGCCTCGGGTCGGGCCTCTACGGCATCGCCAACGAGA
>CAYZDM010000216.1:0-5685 GCA_964476875.1 uncultured Sandaracinaceae bacterium
CGCCGCGACTGGGGATGCAGGTAGATTTCGCCGCGAAGGAGCTGACAGTGAAGCTGGTCTACTACGGGCCGGCGCTCAGCGGAAAAACCACCAACCTGCGCGCTATTCACTGGCTGGGAACATCTCAAGCGTGCGGCGAGCTCATGACGCTCGAGACGCAGAACGACCGCACGTTGTTCTTCGACATGCTGCCGATCTCGGTCAGCTCAGAGAGCGGTCTCAAGATTCGTTTGAAACTCTTCACCGTCCCCGGGCAAGTGATGCACAACGCGACTCGGCGATTGGTCCTACAGGGAACGGACGGCGTCGCCTTCATCGCGGACTCCCAACGCAGCGAGGCTGACGCCAACCGGGAGTCGTTTCTGAATCTCAAAAAGAACTTGGAAGAGAACGGAATCGATCCAACCCGCGTCCCCATCATCATCCAGTTCAACAAGCGCGACATGGAGGATGTCCGCAGTGACGAGGAGCTCGAAGCCATCGCCCAGCAAAGTCGAGAACCGATCTACAAGGCGGTTGCGACGCGAGGGTTCGGCGTCATGCAAACCCTTCGTGGGTTGATTCAGGAAACCTGGCACAAGCTCGAACAAGAGCATGAGCTGGAGCAAAAATTCGGGGTCAGCCCGGTCCGGTTCATGAGCGAGATCGAACAGAAGCTGAGGCACAGTCCGGGACAGCAGGAACGATGATGCAGGACGATACCAACGCCGCCGACATCTTGATGGGAGACGTGGCTCGTCTCGAGGACGTGCTGAGCCGCGAGTCGGTGACGTCCGTTTCAAAGTCGTTCTTCGCGCTGTTCGGTCTTCCCGTTCGCGTTATCTCCCATGAAGGAGACCTTCTCGCCGACGTGCACCGCGACCGTCCGCTGTGCAACTACCTCAACACCCTCACCGAAGGGGAGCGGGCCTGCTCGAGCACCGTAGGCGTAGTTCGAGACTTGGAGCCAGATGGAGAGACGATCGTGCACCCTTGTTTCACGGGAGCGGTGTATCGAATCGTGCCACTCGAGTACCAGGGGCGTCCCATTGGTCGTGTCATCGTAGGACCCTACATACCGGCAGAAGCACAAGGTTCTCCCGTTTCTCTCACCTCGGTCGACGACTCAATCGATGCCTCCAAGGCCCTCGAGCTCTTCGATCGCATGCCGCGCGTGCAGGAGGAAATCGCCGAGAAATTGTCGGCTCACCTTCGCCGTGTGCTCGAGTTGCTCGCGTTCTCCGGACATCGCGCGCAACTCGCGTCCACCATGCAGGTCGCGAGCGTCCGGGAGAACTACCGCGAACTCGCCGAGAAGAACGAAGCGTTGAAGACATCCTACGACGAACTCAAGCAGCTAGATCAGCTCAAAAGCACGTTTCTCGCCACGGTGAGTCATGAGCTCCGAACGCCACTCACCTCGATCATCGGATACACCGAGATGCTGGAGAGCGGTGCAGCCGGAGCACTCAGCGACGGCCAATCGGAGTTCCTGACGACGATTCGCAGTAAGGCGGATCAGCTCTTGGGTTTGATCAGTAGTCTTCTCGACCTAGGGCATTTAGAGGCCAAGAGCCTTGAACTTCAGCGCGAGGCGGTGGACCCGCGCGCTCTCCTCTCCGACATCGGCTCGACGATCGTTCCGACCGCCAACCAGCGCAATGTGGCGCTCGACATCCGAGTCGCCGAGGACACGCCCAAGATCTGGGGCGACCCGGTTCGGCTCCGACAGATCCTCATCAACCTCGCCGACAACGCGCTGAAGTTCAGCGAAGCGGGTGGTGAGGTGGTGCTAGGGGCGGAGCCAGGTGAGCTCGACACGGGAGGCCCCGACGGCCTCGGATCCGCACTCTTTGCGACGAGCCGGCCCGCCGTCGTGCTCACCGTCCGCGACGCCGGAATGGGCATTCCGGAAGACAAGCTCAGCAGGATCTTCGATGCCTTCTACCAAATCGATGCGGGGACCACCCGAGCCCATGGCGGTGCGGGTCTGGGTCTTTCGATCGTCAAACAGCTCGTCGACGGCCATGAGGGGACGATCGAGGTGACCAGCGCACCTGGCGAGGGCACAATCTTCGTCGTGAAGCTACCGGCAGCCGACGACGACAATGCGTGACGAGTTCGCCAGGATCCAATGGCTAAAGGCGCGCTTCGACCTCCGGGGCGATTCGCAGAGCGTCATGATCGGAATCGGCGATGACGCGGCGGTCATCGATTTCGGATCGCGGCCGACGGTCATCACCGTCGACACACAGGTCGAAGACGTCCACTTCACGCGTGAGCTCATCAGCTGTCAGGAGTTGGGGTACCGCGCGATAGTGGCCGCGGCGAGCGACGTGTGGGCGATGGCCGCGATGCCGAATGCAGCCGTGGTTGCTCTCACCTTGCCAACCTCCCTGCCCGACGACGAGTTTCGTGCACTCATCGATGGTCTTGCTGAGGCCGCAGGCGATACGGGTGCACGGGTCGTCGGGGGGAACCTCAGCGCGGGATCATCACTCTGCGTCACGACGACGGTGTTTGGGGCACCTTTGGCGGACTCTGTGACCCGAAGTGGTGCGAAGTCAGGCGACGCGATCTACGTGACTGGCACCTTGGGTTCGGCCGCGCTCGGCCTCGCCGTTCTACGGAGTGGGCATGTCGATACCGATGAAGCATCGAGCTTCGTAGCCCGCTGGAAGCGGCCGCCACTCAACGCTCGAGTCGGGGCCGCGTTGGCACACATTGCTACCGCCGCGATCGACGTCTCGGACGGTTGCCTACAAGACCTGCAACACCTGTGCGCCGCCTCCAAAGTCGGTGCGACACTGCAGGCTGGCGCGATTCCAACCTCGCTCACCTACCGGTCGACATGCGAATCACTGGACGTTGACCCGACCGTGCTCGCGCTGACGGGCGGCGAGGACTACGAGCTGCTGTTCACGGCGAATCCCTCGGCTGAGGCGGACGCCCTAGCGACCAGGATCGGGGAAATCATCGACGGCTCCGATGTGCGCGTCGTCGACGAGGCAGGGCGGGTGATCGAAATAGATCACGGCGGTTTTCGTCACTTCTCGTAGATCCAGGCCGCGCGCCGCTCATCCTCGAACTCCGCCGCACCGCGTGCTTCATTGGAGAGGACATCGTCGAGCGCTGCACCCGCATCGACCGCCTGTCGAAACTCGGGGCCGCCGGTCAGCAGATCGATGGCAGGTCGATCGGACACGAACTCGTAGACCTCGCTTCGCCAGCGCTCTCCGGTCGGGACGGACGGAAGCACGGCACCCAGCATCCGCAGGTAGGTCGCGTAGGGCTGAAACGAAAGCGAATCGGTGACGTGGACTTGTACCCCGGCGCAAGGCTGGCCAGCGTGCTTTTGAAAAGTCGGCGTAAACTCGACGGGTCGCAATCTAGCGCCGTCGATAGCGAGCTCTGTCAGTCGGCTGGTGTCGAGGCTCGGAGCACCCCAGAGCTCGAACGGCCTGGTGGTGCCCCGCCCTTCGGAGAGCTTGGTACCCTCGACCAGGCAACCCCCTGGATACACAGACACGGTGTCGAGCGTGGGCATGTTGGGTGAGGGCATGACCCAAGGCAGATCGGTGTCGCGCCACTCCATCGAGCGCGTCCATCCATCCATCGTCACTACCTGAAGAACCTCTCGGTTGATCCGCTCGCGGTCGCAGACCCACCCCATCAGTTCAGCGATGGTCAGGCCATGCCGGACCGCGACCGGATATAGGCCGACGAAAGACAGGTAGCCGTCGCGTTGAGGGGCGCCTTCGACGCGCGCTCCACCAAGTGGGTTGGGGCGATCGAGGATGATGACCTCGATGCCTAACGATGCGGCGACTTTCATCGTGAGGGCCGCAGTCCAGACGTACGTGTAGTAACGGGATCCAACGTCCTGAAGGTCGATGACGATCGCCTCCAGGCCCTGAAACCACTCCGACTTGGGGCTCAAGTCCTCTACGTCGTCGCCGTAGAGCGAATAGACCGGAACGTCGGAAGCGTCATGGGTCCCGACCCCGACCATGTCTTGCGCAGCGCCGGCGAAACCGTGCTCAGGCCCGAAGAGCGCACGAATGTGAGCCCCAGCTTGCTGCAAAACCGACACCGCAGGGCGAAGTGAGCGATCGACACTGGCCGCATGCGCCAACAGCCCGATGTTTCGTCCCGCAACGAGGCGAGCAGCGTCGGCATCACCGCTTGCGATGCGGTCGAGTCCTGTCCGGACTCCCGTCAATCTACGTCGCCCACGGCCGGCACTTCGGTGACGTCGCCCGCAAGGAGATACAGGAGTGCCATACGAACGGCGACGCCGGCCTCGACTTGCTCGAGCACGACACTGCGCTCGCCATCCGCAACGGCGTTCTCGATCTCGATGCCCCGATTCATCGGACCGGGGTGCATGATGATGGCGTCCGGTTTCGCGAGGGCAATCTGCGCCGGACCGATGCCGAACGTTCGCGCGTACTCCCTGAGACTGGGGAGGAGCGCGCCCGCCAGACGTTCCTGCTGAATGCGGAGCACCATCACGACGTCGGCGCCTTCGAGCGCCTCTTCGAGGTGGTCGAACACGCGGACGCCAAGCGAATCGACCGCAGCAGGCAGCAAGGTGCGCGGACCGACCACCCGGACTTCGCACCCGAACAGCTTCAGCAAATGGGCATTGGACCGAGCAACGCGGGAGTGGGCAATGTCACCGACGATGGTAACAACCAGATTTTCGAGGGTTCCCTTCTCCCGCCGAATGGTAAACGCGTCGAGAAGAGCCTGCGTCGGGTGGGCGTGCATGCCGTCGCCCGCGTTGATGACACTGCACTTGATCTTGGAGGCCACGTACGCCGGCGCGCCCGAAGCATCGTGCCGAATGACGATGACATCGGGGTGCATCGCCTCGAGGGTCCGGCAGGTATCTTGAAGCGTCTCGCCCTTTTTCACGCTGGACGCGGAGACACTCATGTTGATGACGTCGGCACTCAGGCGCTTGCCCGCGAGCTCGAACGAGGTCCGGGTTCGTGTCGACGCCTCATAGAAGAGATTGATCACGGTCTTGCCGCGAAGCGTCGGGACTTTGCGGACCGGACGGCGCGAGACCTGTAGGAACGCCTCCGCGGTGTCGAGTATTTGCTCGACCTCGATTCGGGTCAGGCCCTCGATGTCGAGAAGACTCCGCTGAGTGACAGCCTGCGTCACGTCGCCTCCGTGACCACCGCTCGATCGGGTCCGGCGGCATCCACCCACACGTCGAGCCGTTCGCCCTCGCCGAGCTCGACGGCGCGTCCAACGAAGTCGGGCGAAATGGGAAGCTCGCGACCGCCACGATCGCACAGCGCGGCAAGCCAGATCCTTGCGGGTCGGCCGTGGTCTTGGAGACACTCGATGGCGGCGCGGACAGTGCGCCCCGTGTGAAGGACGTCATCGACCAACACGACGTGGCGACCGCTCACATCGAACGGTATATCGCTAGGTCCGATCTTCGGATTGGGAAGCGCGGTGGCCGCATCATCGCGGTAGAGCGATATGTCGACGGTTCCGACGGGGGGCGGCCTACCTTCGACCTTCGTGATCTCGTCCGCGATCCGCTGCGACAGTGCGACTCCGCCCCGGCGGATGCCAACCAGCGTCAAGTCTTCGATGCCGGAGGTAGCTTCGAGAATCGCGACGGCAATACGGCGAATGCTGCGTTGGATAGCGTCCGCATCGAGTACGACCTTCTGGGTTCGA
>CAYZDM010000217.1:0-5682 GCA_964476875.1 uncultured Sandaracinaceae bacterium
GTGAGCGTCAACGATATCATGAGCGCACAAGCGAGTGGCGGCTCGAGGGTGGTGCTCGAAGGGGTCGACCGAGAGACCCTGAGCCTCGCCGCGGGGGATGGCGCTTCGCTCATTGCCGAGGGCAGCGTCGATACCCTCGTCGTCAGTTCGGCGGACGGCGCTTCGCTCACCTGCGACGAACTATCGGCGACGACCGCGTAGGTGGCGCTCAGCAACGGAGCCATCGCGATTCTGTGTGTGACCGGGCAGGTCACGGGAGCCGTGAACAACGGTGCCAGCCTGACCGTCGTGCGCGGCGGCGACACCAGCGGGGTGAACACCTCGCATGGCGGAACCGTCAACTAGTCAATGCCAGATCGTCCCGCGGACCTAGCGCGCGGACGACCAGTGCTTGCGGATCGCCGAAGATTCCAATTTTGCTGTGATTCGAACGAGTAGCTCGACGGGAAGCGCCTTGAACCGGTGCTGCTCGAAGTCGCGCCACAGCCTGGTCAATCTCGTGTTTCCGTCATCCTCTTCGAGGTGCCAGTCCTCCAACATCGAGAACATCGCCGCTCGTTTGATCCGTTCGGCGGTGTAGGGCGGGTCACACGAGGTCGCGTTGTGAACGTGAAGCAGAATGTAGTCGGAGTCGTTCCGCAGAACTTCGAACAGAGATACTCCGAGGCGCCCTTTGCAATAGAACGACTTGCCAGGCTCGATGTCTCCCGACCCATCCCCCATCGGGTAGTACTGCAGAATCCGATCCGCGGAGAGGATGCATCGTCGAACCTCATCGGTGCTTGCCCGAATCGGAATGACTTCTTTGATCGCGCGCTTGGTCATCTGCGTTGGCTCGCCAAATCCGCAGCAGGCAGTGGCCGCTAGTTGACTGTGAAGCTGTAGCGGGCGCCCATCCTTGGAGCGCCGAAGGTTGGGAAGCGGACCGACTTGATCTGCTGGCCCATGCAGCCTTGGAAGCCTGAGCTCCCGCCGTGGATCGTCGCGCCCATCACTGACCCGCTCCCGGCGATGGCTAGGTCTACCCGGACGCTTCCGGGCTTTCCGCCGCTCTTGACTTCCGGAATGACGCACCTGTTGTAGAAACGGTTGAGGTTTCGGTTCATGACGCCCGCGACCTGGCCGCCTGTCAATCTGCCTTCGCCTCCGCCCTGCGAAGCGTCACCCATTTCCATCGCTTGGCTCATCGCATCGTTGTAGCTAGCGAAGCCAACACTGCGTTTGGGAGCCGGCGCGGCACTGGAGCCCCGCTTGCGTCGCCTCACGGGCTGGTCGGGAAGCAGCCCGGCCTCACCGGTCGTGATCTTGCCCAGCTTGAAAAGGTCGCCCAACTCGGTGGATGCCGCTTCGCGAACATCGCTCGAACGAGACAGCAGGAAACCACCCACGGAGATCGCCACGAGCCCGATGACCGAGGCGGCGATCAGCCACTTCATTGCCGAAGAACGCTTCTCGGACCGACTCGCATTGATGCGCGCAGCCTGTTCGGCCGCGGTAGTGTCTTGGTGCTCGCGCTGAAGAATGAAGTCTCGGAACTCCGGCCACTCACGAAGCGCTTTGCGCTCTCCGGTGTCGGTGTTCATCGTCTTGTCGTCGCCCGAGAAGCCTCCGACGTTGAGTCGTTCGATGAGCTCGCGGGCGTTGAACGGCCCGTGGTCCATCTTGTTCTGTGCGACCATCCAGCGCTGCATCGGATCGGACGAAAGCTGGTTGATCATGCTCATCAGTCCGCGCTTGGGTGGAGGCGGTGGAGCAAGCGGCGCCTCAGGTATGGCAATGCCCGGAATCTCGAGATCCGGAGGCGGCAAGACAGAACCCAAATCGATGTCGACGCCAACCCCGGGCGCCCCGGGCGGCGGAAGTGAGTTGGCCTGCGTCACGAACGGCAGCAGCGCGTTGCGCACCGCTTCCGGTGATTCGAATCGGTCTTTGGGATCCGGCGCCAGACACTGCAAGAGGATGCCATCCACCTCCGGTGGGGTGTCGTCGCGGACGTGGGAGGGCGCTACGAAGTCCGCCCCGGGAGGGCGTGTCGTCAAGAGCTCATACAGGATGGCTCCGATCCCGAATACGTCGCTGCGGGTGGTCGCAGGTTCTCCGCGCTTGACCTCCGGCGACAGGCACGCGTGGTCTTTGCTCTGGAGAGTGTCCGACGTGGCAGACCCAAGAAGGACCTGACCGACACCGAAATCCCGCACCTTCACGCGTCCGCCGCGTGTCACCCAGACGATACTCGGTCGAAGGGTCCCATGCGGGCCCTTTTCGTGAGCGTAGTCGAGTGCGCTGCACAGGTGTGCCACGACGTTGTAGATCCCGCGGAGGGACATCGGCTCGCCATCTTGGTCGCGCCTCTGAATGAAGTCGGAGAGGCGGGTTCCGTCGATCCATTCCCCCGCGATGAAGTGCTCACCCCGAGGCGTCCGGCCCACCCCGAAGACGCGCGCGATATTACGATGAGAGAGCGTCGCCGCGGACCGGCAGGCTTCTCGAAACTCGGGAGCCGCATCCGCAGAGACCAGGTCCGCTCGAATCACGCGGACGAGAATGGGGCGCTTGGTCTGTTGGTCCTTCGCAGACCAAACCACTGCCTGCGGGTCCTCATCGACTTGGTCGATGACCTCGAACCTCCCACCGACCACGGCCCCAGGGTGCAATCCTGATGGTCCCGGCCTCGTCGACGCAATCCCCTCTGGCATCTACCGGGTTAAGATAGACGAACGGAGGATGGAGCCCCAAATTTGGAGCTCAGTCGCCCTTGGCCAGCTCGAGTTCCAGCTCTCGGTCTCGAAGCACCGCCCCCGCCATCGATTCGATGACATCCTGAGCCCGAGCCTCCGGGACATCGACCAGCGCGTGCTTGTCACGAACCCGTATTCGCCCGATTTCCTTGCGCTTCAGCCCCGTTCGGTCTCGCAGTAGCTTCCCGAGCTCGGAGGCCTTGAGCTCGTCGCGGCGGCCTACGTTGACATACAGGGTGGCCGTGGGGAGGTCCTCAGCGACTTCCTCCGCGGGTTTCTGGGCTTTGCCAGGGCGCTTGCCATTGCCATTGCCATTGCCGTTGGCGCTGCTGTGGTCGTCGACGTGCTCCTTGCCCCGCCGTCGTCGAGTCGCTGCGACTTTGTCGATGTCGTCGCCTTCGGCTCCGAAGAACGCGCCGAGCAGGCCTGTGAGCATCCGCTCCGCATTGGCGTGCGTCATGAACCGTCGCGCCAAGGCGAGTTCCTCTTCGTTGGGGGCCTTCGAGTAAGCAGCTTCGATCAGGGCGATGCGATCGGATTCCTGTCGCGTCCGCTGTTCGCCCTCACTCGGGAGCGTTCTCTCGACGGGGAAGATTCGGTACTGCAGTCGCAAGTAGTACAGAACGCCGAGCTCGGTCGGACCGACCAGCGTCATGGCAGTGCCGGTTCGCCCCGCGCGCCCTGTGCGCCCTGTGCGGTGCACGTACTGTTCGACGTTGCTCGGAAGCGAGAAGTTGATGACATGGGTCAGGTGAGAGACGTCGATGCCGCGCGCAGCCACGTCGGTTGCGACTAGGAATCGAATTTCTTCACTACGAACGCGCCCCAGCACTTCCTCTCGTTCCCGCTGAGGACGATCGCCGTTCAACCATTCGGCGTTGAAGCCCGCCCGCTGCAGAGCAGCCGACACCTCTTCGGTTTCGGCTTTGGTGTTGCAGAAGATGAGCGCGCTCTCCGGATCTTCGGTTTCGAGAATCGTAATCAGATTGGCGACGCGGCCAACGCCGCTGACCATGTAAACGAAGTGCTCGACGCCGAGCGCGCCCACATGGTCGCCCGATAGCCCGAGAAACTGCGGATCGGTCATGTACTTCTCGGCGACCCGCTTGATGGCACGGTCTACGGTGGCCGAAAACAACAGCGTTTGACGCTTCTTCGGAAGCAGCTGGATGATGGCGTGAAGCTCCTTGGCGAAGCCCATCGACAGCATTTCGTCTGCTTCGTCGAGCACCAACACGCGAATTCGGGAAGCATCCATCGTTCCGCGCTTGAGGTGGTCGAGCACACGTCCGGGCGTTCCGCTAATGACGCGCGCGCCTTTCTCGAGAGCGCGGATCTGTTGCTCCATCGAGGCACCGCCGTACACGGCCACGGTGTCGATGCCACGACAAGTGCCGAGCTTGGCGATCTCGCGTGCGCTTTGAAGCGCGAGCTCCCGCGTGGGGGCAAGCACGAGTGCTTGCTCGCGACCACCGTCCTTCAGCAGTCCATCGACTAGCGGAAGACCGAACGCTGCCGTCTTGCCGGTGCCGGTTCTCGACTGAACAATGACGTCGTGTCCTGCAAGGGCGAGTGGGTAGGAGTCTCGCTGAACGGGGGTCGGGGTTTCCCAACCCATCTCTTCGATGGCTTTGAGGACGTCTTCGTGAATGCCAAGATCGGCAAACGTCTGGGCGCCTTCCTCTTCGGGCGGCTCGGTCATGGAGTGGGCTCCGGGGTCTGTGGTGATTGGGGATCCGGTTCCGAGCCCAGCGCCTCCGTGACGCGGTTGGCGAGAGGAGCGTCTTCACGCATGTACCTCTGGAGGCCGAGCTCGACGCGGTGTCGATATTGATTGAGCACGTGTACTTGGGCCTCTTCGCAGCGTTTGGCCAGCGCGTTTAGTCGAAGATCCCAGGATTCGAGGGCATTCCCAAGGGCGGAGGGGTCGGTTTCGTTGGTCGTGAGGTAGGCCAGGCGCAGCTCGTCGACCTCGTGGCGAAGCAGCTGCAGCCCATCCTGGCAGTCGAGATCGAACGATTCGTCGATCGGAGGCCAGAAAACCTGAGGAATGACGGACGCGAAGCCGACGATGACTAGGTACGACAGAGCGATCGAGTAAATGCCTATCACTAGACGGCGGCCAAGAGCGCCTCGTTGTTCATTTCGCGGCAAAGACTCTCCTGATCCACCAACCGATGCTCGTAATCGGCTTGGTTGTAACGACCGGTCTGCACCAGGTCAAGACGGCGGCAGTTTTCGACGATCTCGCTTCTCACGGTGGGTTCCCCACATGAAAAGGCCCACGCCGACGAGCGCGGTCAGTGCGACGACACCGCTGCACAGCCCGTACCAAAGGAAGGTGGTGAGTCCGGTTCCCATCCGATCAACAGACGAGCTTATACCCGATACCGTAGACGGTTAGGATGTGGACCGGGCGATCCGGCGCCGGCTCGACCTTTCGCCGCAACTTGACGATGAAGTTGTCCACCGTTCGGTTGTTTGGGCCAGCCTCGAGCCCCCAGATCTTCTCGAGGATCTCGTCCCGAGAGACCGGTTCGCCCTGCCGCTCCCAAAGAAACTTCAATAGCTCCACCTCGTAGAACGACAGGTGCATCGTTTCGTTGCCCTGAGTGAGGGTCTGGGAGCCCGTCTCGATGCTGATGTCGCCTATGTGGATCTCGGCTTGCGATGGGCGCACCGACCGTCCGGCGCGTCGGAACAATGCACGGATGCGCGCAACCAGTTCGCCTATGGAAAACGGCTTCGTGACATAGTCGTCGGCCCCAGCCTCGAGGCCTCGAATCTTGTCGGCCTCCTGGCCGCGCGCGGTCAACATGAGGATCGGTAGGACGGGGTTCGATGCGCGAATCGTCTCACAGACCTGATAGCCGTTGAGGTCCGGGAGCATGAGGTCGAGGATGACGCAACCGATGTCTTCGGAGCGCGCCAGCTCGATCGCCTT
>CAYZDM010000218.1:0-5651 GCA_964476875.1 uncultured Sandaracinaceae bacterium
GCTCCAACTACCAGTACATTTTGCGCTTTTTCCATGACTACCTCCTTGTGAGGCTCTCAATCTGCTCCCAGCATTGACATGAAGCCAATGACTTGTTTCCATGCAGGCATGAGTGCTGCTCATGTAGAGGCCAACCTCCACCACATCGATCTCAATCTTCTGGTCGCCCTCGACGCCCTCACGCGCGAGCGCAGCGTCACCAAAGCCGCCGAACGGGCCGGCGTCACGCAGTCAGCGATGAGCCACACCCTCCGTCGCCTCCGCGAACTCTTCGATGATCCGCTCCTGGTCCGCGGCCGCGGGGGCATGGTGCTCACTCCCCGCGCCGAAGCGCTTGCCGTCCCCCTTCGCAGTGGACTCGTCACCCTTGCGCGCACACTCGCCGAACCCGAAGCCTTTGCCCCCGAACGAGCAAGCCGCACCTTCCGCATCGTCTCACCCGACTTGTTCGACGCGCTCGTCTTACCGACGCTCCTACAGCGACTCGGCCGCCAAGCCCCGTCGGTCGATCTTGCCGTCGTCCCTATGCCCAAGCGCCTCACCGACAGCCTCGAAACCGGCGACGTCGACCTCGCGATCTACCCCGTGCTCCTCGACCCTCAACCCTTCGACTTCGGCACACAGGTCGACGCCGAGCTCCAAACCCGCACGCTCTTCCGCGACAGCTTCCGCTGCTTCCTCCGAGCCGACCACCCCGCACTCGCCACGCGCCGACTCACGCTCAAGGCATTCACTCGCCTCAACCACATCCTCGTCTCACCGGCCGGCGAGGGCCCCGGCGTCGTCGATCGCATCTTACAAGCGCAAGGCGTGCAACGCCGCATCGCCCTCCGCGTCCCGCACTTCGCCTCAGCCCTCGAAGTCGCTGCCCAAAGCGACCTCGTCCTCACTGCCCCTGCCAGCCTCAGCCAACTCTCCACAGCCTCCACCTTGGCGTCCCGCCCCGCACCTCTCGACATCCCAGAACACGCAATCACCATGATCTGGCACCCCCGCTTCACCGAAGACCCATCCCACCGTTGGCTCCGCGAGCTCATGCTCGACACCACCAACGCCGTCCCCACTCTTCCCCCGAAGCGAAGCCGCGCGAGATAGCCCCGCCGTCATGTGTAAGAGGCCTGGCCGCCTATCTCATGATTGGATGGAACGTCACCTTTGCGCAACGTGGGAGGTCAGCCGGTATTCTTGAGACCAGCCGCGATTCCGTTGACGGTCGCGAGCAGAGCGTCCTGAAGCTGGGCATCGTCGCCGAGCCGCTGGCGGCGAAGGAGTTCCGCCTGGATGAGGTTGATCGGATCGAGGTAGGCGCGCCGGAGTTGCAACGAACGTTGAAGCGTCGGCGAGTCTTCGAGCAACGTCTCTCGGTCGAGTACTCGAAGCAAAACGCTGCGCACCCGCGAGAGTCGGTCGCGGAGATCGGTGCCGATGTCGGCGAGCTCGGGCGGGGTGAGGAGGGCGTCGTACCGCCCCGCAATTCCCTCATCGGCTTTGGCGATTGCAAGCTCGACGAGCGAGAGTGTCGATTCGAAGAAGGGCCACTCGGTCGCCATCGCACGCAGCTCTCCCAGGCCGCCCGAGTCGATTGCCTCTTGGAGCGCAGTTTCGATCCCGAGCCAGGCGGGCAGTAGTAGCCGCGTTTGCGCCCAGGCGAAGATCCACGGGATCGCCCGCAGGCTCTCGAGGCCTTCGCCTCCTTTGCGCCGCGAAGGGCGCGAACCAATCTGCAGCGACCCGAGCTCTATTCCGGGCGTTGCGGCGCGGAAGTAGGGCACGAACCGACTGTCGCGCGTCAGTTCCCGGTAGGCAGCCATGGATCGCTCCGCTAGGACGTCCATGCGCGCTCGAAACGCGGGGCTCGGGGTCGCGGGAGGCGTCAGCGTCGCTTCGAGCGTGGCGGTGGAATAGAGTTCGAGGCTTCCCTCAGCAATGTCGGGCGTCCCAAACTTCCATTGAATCATCTCGCCTTGTTCGGTGACGCGCAGGGTTCCGTCGATCGAGCCAGCCGGCTGAGCCCGAATTGCGGTGTGCGTTGGGCCTCCGCCGCGTCCGATGCTTCCGCCCCGTCCGTGAAAGAGCGTCAGGCGGATCCCGCGCTCGGCACACGAGCGGACGAGCCGCTCCTGCGCCTGATAGAGTTCCCATGCGGCGGCGAGTCGTCCGCCGTCCTTGGCGGAGTCGGAGTATCCGAGCATCACCTCGAGCCGGTCGCCGATGCGTTCTCGAAATCCAGGCGTGTCGAGGAGCGTCCCGACGATCTCGTCCGAGGCACGGAGGTCGGATATCGTTTCGAGCAGGGGGACGACTCGAAGCGGGGGGTGAACCTTGCTCTCCCGTTGAAGCAACTCGACCGCGAGCACGTCGCTCGGGCGTGATGCCATCGAGATGACGTACGCTCCGAGTGAGTCCGAGGGCAGGGCGGCGATGGTGCGAAACGTTTCGAGCACCTCGACGACCTCTTCGGAGGCAGGCAGATCGCTCGGGATGAGCGGTCGCCGGGACCCTAGTTCTTCGACCAGGAATCGGAGCCGAGTCGCTTCGTCCCAGTCGGCGTACGATCCGAGACCGAGGTGAATCGTGATCGCGTCGAGAACCTCCGTGTGTCGCCTGGCCTCTTGGCGAATGTCGAGACGCGCCATGTGAAACCCAAAGCTGTGGAGCCGTCGTATCAAGTCGAGCAATCGACCTTCCGCAATCACGCCTTGGCCTGTCTCCATCAGTGACTTCCGGACGAGCATCGTGGTCTCGATCAATTCCGTCGCAGAAATCTCACTCGGCTCGGGGCCGGCCGCGTCAGTCCTCCCTCCATCCTCGGAGAGGCGAGCCTCGATCCCATGGAGCATCGCCGACAGGCGCGTTCGTTCTTGGCGAAGCAGGGCGCGATATGGCTCGCGGTCGGTGCCCGCCGCATCTCTAAGCTCTTCCGTCGCCGTGTCCATCGAGAGTTCCTGGCAGAGTGCGTCGACTTCGTCGTGGATCAGGTTCGTCGCGGTCCAGCGGTTCAGCAGCACCGTTTCGCGCGTGACCGCCGAGGTCACGTTCGGATTGCCGTCGCGGTCACCCCCAATCCAGGATGCAAAGCAGACGGGCCTCGCGTCGATCGGAAGCCCACGACCTGTTTCGGCCCGGAGCGCCCGATCGAGCCTCCGAAGAAACCGGGGCACCGCCTTCCAGAGCGATTGCTCGAGGACCGCGAGGCCTCCGCGAACCTCGTCGAGCGGCGTGGGGCGACTTCGATGCAGCTCGTCGGTGTTCCAGATGGTCGAAATCTCCCGGCGGAGCTGCGTCCGAATGGCTTCCTGCTCGTCTGGGGTGAGGTCTTTTCGGTCGCCGTTCCGGAGTGCGTCTGCGATTCGATTGTAACGTTGGAGGATCGTGCGGCGCACGACCTGGGTGGGATGGGCCGTCAGTACGAACTCGACCTGCTGGTTGGTGGCAGCTTCATGGACTCGGTCGCGGTCGATACCCGATTCGATCATGCGGGCAAAGGTATCGAGGCAGGAACCAAGCTGCGGTTTGCTCGTCGCGCCCGCGCGATTGGTCAGATCCATCTGAGCCTGCCGCCGCTCGCGAACGCTGTGGCGCTGCTCTGCGATGTTCGAGAGAGTTAGGAACAGCGAGAACGCGCGTACCACCTCGCCGACGCGGTCGGGTGAAAGGCTGCTGACGATTTCGTAAAGTTCGACAAGCGCAGGTTCCTGGACTCGACCCTCGGGCCATCTGAGGTCCTTCCCCTCGCGTCGAATGGACTCGACCAGTGGGTAGACCTCCGCGTTCGCCTGACCCCGCAGCACTTCGCCGAGAAGGTCACCGAGAACCCGAACGTCCACGCGTAGAGCCTCGTCCAGCTCTGCGGGGGGATGAGAGGAGAGAGAGTTCGTCACGGGGCCTTCATAGCGCCCTAAAAGACTTCTGCGAGCTCTTCGTCGGAGAACTCCTGCATTGCGAGTACACTAAAGGAGAATCGTCCTGGGTTTTGTGTACCGGACGTAACCGAACCGTTTCCGTCCGGAAAAATCGGCCACTCACGCGCTGCGATCGCGCGCCGCGTGCCCATACACCTCCTACACTCCGCCGAGATGTTGAGTGGTCTTGATCCTGCCCACCGGCGGATCGCACAGGGATTCCTCGTCCTTGGCGTGGTGTGTGCGGTTGGGGTGGTGGGCTATCTCCTGATGGGTTGGAGTCTCTCGGACGCCATCTACATGGTCGCGATTACGATCTTTGGCGTGGGCTATGGCGAAGTCCGACCCGTCGTCGGCGAGGTCCGTTGGCTGACGATCGGCGTCATCGTCCTCGGTTGCTCGTCCCTCATCTATATCTTGGGGGGCTTCTTTCAGCTGATTGCGGAAGGGGAACTCAACCGACTTCTTGGGAGCCGAAAAATGAAAAAGACGATCGAAGAGCTCAGCGACCACGTCATCGTCTGCGGCCTCGGCCGAATCGGGCGCGTCCTGAAGGCCGATCTCGAAGCCTCGGACGCGACGGTGGTGTTTGTCGACATCAACGCGGAGCGGGTGAACGCCGCAATAGAGCAGGGGTCGTATGCGCTGACGGGCGACGCGACCTCTGACGAAGTCCTGCTTCAGGCGGGGGTGGCGCGCGCCCGGGCACTGGCCACCGTCTTGCCAGACGACGCGCTAAACGTGTTCATCACGCTGACTGCGCGCAATCTCAACCCCGAGCTCAGGATCATCGCCAGGGCCGAGGACCACTCGTCGGACGCCAAGATGATCCAGGCGGGCGCCGACAAAGTGGTCCTGCCGTCGACTCTCTCAGGCGAAAGGGCCGCGCAGATGATCCTGCGGCCCGCGATGGTCGACTTCTTCGCAGACCAAGATCTGTCGGGACTCGAGCACGAGCTCCGCGGCCAGGGCCTCCAGATAGAGCAGTTCGAGGTCGATGGTGAATCGTCTCTCATCAGCCGGTCGGTCGGGGCGCTCGAATCGAGCGGGAACGGCGGCTTTCTGGTCATCGCGGTTAGACGGGCGGGTGGGAAGTTGATCCGCAACCCCGAGAAACACTTCACCTTCGCCGAAGAAGACAGTGTCCTCTTCATGGGGCACGCCGAGGACATTCCACAGCTTCGCGAAGCCTTCGCCCTCGCCAACATTCGCCCCGCAGTCCGGCGCGGCATCGTCTACCGGGGCGCCAAACGACACGGATAGCGATCTGCCTTTTCGTTTCACACAACGGAAACCCGGCGTCCACTAACCGGAAATATCGCGGTCCTATGTTGCGAACTCGGATAGCAATGAGGCGATCTCGACAACGAAAAGAGCGGTCATGAGCGGCAACGAAACTCGTCTACAAGCCATCAATGAGGTCACCAATCGAACCGATGTGCCGACCGGGCCGACGCCGGAACCGCTGAGTGAGATCTGGGCCTGCGACGTGTTCAATTTGGCGACCATGGAGGACGCCCTTTCGAAGAACGCGTTCAAGGCGATGAAGAAGACGGTGCAGACCGGGGCTCCGCTCGACCCCTCGACCGCCGACATCGTCGCGGCTGCCATGAAGGATTGGGCGCTCGGCAAGGGCGTGAAGTTTTTCTCCCACATCTTCTACCCGATGACGAACATCACCGCGGAGAAGCACGACGGCTTCATCGTCACCAACTCCGACGGCGATGCGATCACCGAGTTCACCGGGAG
>CAYZDM010000219.1:0-5643 GCA_964476875.1 uncultured Sandaracinaceae bacterium
TTGCAACAGAGCGCGACACCGAGCGCAAGTCGCGCGTCGGAGGCCACGCTCAACGCGTCAAGGGACCGGCTGCGACTTCTCGGAGTACCAGAGAGCGAAGTGCTGACGATGGAACGTGCCGAAAAGCCGTCGAAGCGAATTCGAATCCGCACACCATTCGGGGGCACAGTCATCGAGCGACTGGCCACGCAGGGCAACTACGTCGAAACCGGAAGCGGCCTCTACCGTGTCGCGGACCTGTCGACGCTCTGGGTGCAACTCGATGCGTACGAGAGCGATCTCGCCGTGCTCAAGAAGGGTCAGAGCGTGTTGCTCCGAGTCGAAGCGCTGCCGGGCGAGTCGTTCAAGGGCCGAGTCACGTTCGTGGATCCGGTGCTCGATCCGAGTACTCGAACCGCTCGGGTTCGGATTGAGGTGAAGAACGACGACCGTCGACTGCGTCCAGGGATGTTCGTCGAAGCTAGCGTTCAGAGTGACAACCCGGCAAAGGGCGCGCATGAGGCGCCGCTGGTCATTCCTGCAACGGCGCCCCTCTTCACGGGGCGTAGGTCGGTGGTCTACGTGGAGCGGACCGACGCCGAGGAACCGATCTACGAAGCGAAAGTCGTGACCCTCGGCCCTCGCATCGGCGATCTGTACCCGGTTCTCGCGGGCCTCACTGAAGGAGATCGGGTCGTGATTCACGGCGCGTTCGCCATCGACGCGGATCTCCAGATTCAAGGTGGCGATTCGATGATGAACCTGCCTGACGAAGAAAGCTCGCTCGAGGAACCCCTGGTACAAGACGCGACGACGCGCAGCCCAGTCGAGACTCACAAGAAGAAACCAAAGCCGCGGAAGCCTTCTGCTCCACCGCCGTCATCCTCGTCGCCCGATCACTCCAAACACATGCAGGGGCATCAACATTGACCTCCGGCACGCCACCCAACCCCCGTGAAGTCGTGTCGCCCGCCTGGGAGGCGCTTCTTCGGTTCTTCGTCGACAACAAGCTCATCGTGGTTGTCCTCGTCGGGGCTATCGTAGCTGGAGGCATCTACGTCGCCCCTTTCGACTGGGAGTTAGGTGAGATGCCGCGCGATCGAGTTCCGGTCGATGCCATACCCGACATCGGAGAGAACCAGCAGATCGTGTTCACCGAGTGGCAAGGCCGCTCGCCTCGCGACGTGGAGGACCAGGTCAGCTACCCGCTCACCACGGCCCTGCTTGGGATCTCCGGGGTCCGAACCGTAAGAACCTCCTCGATGTTCGGGTTCTCGACCATCTACGTCATTTTCGACGAAGGCGTGGATTTTTACTGGTCGCGTTCGAGAGTCCTCGAGAAGCTCGCGTCACTGCCCGCGGGGACCCTTCCCGATGGGGCCACTCCGGCGCTAGGGCCGGACGCCACGGCGCTCGGACAGGTGTTCTGGTACACGCTCGAAGGACGAAACTCCGACGGCGAGCTGGTTGGAGGCTGGGATCTCCACGAGTTGAGGTCGACTCAGGATTGGGTCGTGCGCTTCGCCCTGCAATCGGTACCCGGCGTCGCCGAGGTCGCTTCGATCGGCGGCTACGTGCGCGAGTACCAAGTCGATGTCGACCCAGGCGCGATGCGCGCAGCCGGAATCACGATCGAACAAATCGCAAAGGCCGTGCGTGAATCCAACCTGGATGTTGGTGCGCGGACGCTCGAGATCAATCGCGTCGAGTACCTGGTTCGCGGATTGGGTTTCATTCGGAACGTGGAGGATCTCGAGCAGACCGTGGTCGCGACAAGAAAGCATACGCCGGTCCGAATTGCCGACGTAGCGCGTGTGGCCCTCGGGCCTGCTCAGCGCCGGGGTGCGCTCGATGATGGGGGCGCCGAAGCTGTCGGAGGCGTCGTCGTCGTTCGCTACGGCGAGAATCCGCTGGAAGTGATCCAGCGGGTGAAATCCAAGATCGCGGAGATCACGCCAGGTCTACCCAAGCGGACACTCGCCGATGGAAGCACGAGCCAGATCGTCATCCATCCTTTCTACGACCGCACCACCCTGATTCACGAGACGCTGGACACGCTATCGACCGCGTTGTTCCAGCAGATCCTGGTAACCGTGATCATCGTCCTGGTGATGCTTCGCAATCTGAGAAGCTCGCTGCTGATCTCCGCGGTCCTGCCGCTCGGCGTACTCGCTGCATTCGTCGCGATGAAGTTAACCGGCGTCGACGCCAACATCATGGCGCTGGCGGGGATAGCGATCGCCATTGGGACGATGGTAGACATGGGGGTCGTCTTCACGGAGAACATCGTCGCCCACCTTGCGAGCGCGCCGGCTCACAAGAGTCGGGCGCAGGTGATCGCTCACGCAAGCGCCGAGGTCGCCCCGGCGGTCGTCACATCAGCGCTGACCACTGTCGTTAGCTTCCTGCCGGTTTTCGCGCTCACCGCAGCCGAAGGAAAACTTTTCAGACCCGTTGCGTACACGAAGTCATTCGCCGTACTCGCCGCACTGCTGATCTCGATGTTAGCGCTGCCCGCCATTGCGCATCTAGTCCTCCGACGCCCGCGAAAGGAGAAGTCGGCGGCACTACCACCGGCAAAACGACGCACAGGGGGTTCCGCCATCGTGCTTCCCGCAATGGTACTGGCCGTAGCGCTGTTGCTTACGGATAGCTGGCTTCCCCTCGGTCCGGAGCAACATTTCGTAATCAATTTCATCTTCGTGATCCTGGTGATCGGTGCTTTGCTGCTGGTGCTCTTCGCATTCCAACGAGTCTACGTGCCAATTCTCCGATGGGCGTTGCGACACAAGGCGCTCGCGCTCGCACTGCCCGTGCTCATCGTGGTCGGGGGTGTGGCGTCGTGGGCGAGCCTCGGCCGGGAGTTCATGCCGCCCTTCGACGAGGGTTCGTTTCTCTACATGCCGACCACCATGCCCCATGCGTCCTTCGGCCAAGCACTGGACATGCTTCACACGATGGACGCCGCGATTCAGGAGATCCCGGAGGTCGAACGCGCAGTGGGCAAGCTCGGGCGTGCAGAAACCCCGTTGGACCCCGCGCCGATCTCGATGTTCGAGACACTTGTGACCTACAAGCCAGAGTTCAGCGTCGACGCGGACGGGAATCGCGTTCGCAACTGGCGGGATCACATTCGTTCGCCGGAGCACATCTGGGAAGAAATTGTCAGAGCGGCCAAGGCGCCGGGGTTGACCAGCGCGTCGATGCTGATGCCCATCAATACCCGCATCATCATGCTTCAAAGCGGGATGAGGGCCCCGATGGGGATCAAGGTGTACGGGCCCGACCTCGAGACCATCGAATCGTTCGGAATGCAGGTCGAGGGGCTGCTGCGCGAGTTTCCTGGGGTTCGCCCAGAAACCGTTTTCGCGGACCGCGTAGTGGGCAAGCCGTACGTGGAGATCGACATCGACAGAGAAGCCATCGGTCGCTACGGATTGAGTATCGGTCGTGTGCAGGATGTCATTCAAGTCGCTCTCGGCGGCAAGACGCTGACTACGACCGTGGAGGGCCGCGAACGATACCCGGTTCGTGTGCGCTACATGCGTGAAGAGAGAGACAGCATCGAGGCCCTCGGCCGGGTACTAGTTTCGACGCCTGGCGGAGAACAGATCCCACTCGAGCAACTCACCGAAGTCCGATACGTCAAGGGGCCTCAAGTCATCAAATCCGAGGACACGTTTCTGACGAGCTACGTTCTGTTCGACAAATTGCCGGAGCTTTCTGAGGTCGACGTGGTGCAAGACGCGCGAGCGTTTCTGTCAGCCAAGATTGAGAGCGGCGAGCTCCAAGTACCAGAAGGAGTCAGCTATCGGTTCGCCGGAAGCTACGAGAACCAGGTTCGAAGCGAGAGGCGGTTGCTACTGCTCATTCCGGTAGCGCTCACGCTCGTCCTGCTGTTGCTGTACCTTCAGTTTCGTCGCGTTGTCACGACCATGATCGTTTACTCTGGCGTCGTCCTTTGCGTCGCCGGGGGTTTCATTCTCATCTGGCTCTATGGTCGCCCTTGGTTCCTCAACTTCGAACTCCTAGGAACCGAGCTACAGGAGTTGCTCCACATCGGAACCGTAAACCTGTCGGTCGCCGTGTGGGTCGGCGTGATCGCACTGCTCGGTATCGCGACGGACACCGGCGTGCTCATGGCGACGCACCTTGCCCAACGGTTCAGGGCGACTCCGGCACATACAGTCGAGGAGGTGCGCGAACTGACCATTCGGGCGGGTCAACGGCGCGTGCTGCCTTGCCTCATGACGACCGCCACCACCGCCCTGGCTCTACTTCCGGTCATCACATCTCAAGGGAGGGGCGCCGAAGTGATGGTGCCCATGGCCCTTCCCTCGGTCGGGGGGATGGGAGCGATCTTGCTGACCCTTTTTGTGGTCCCAGTGTTGTACGCCTGGGTCGAAGAGCGGGGATTGACGCAGCGCTCAGTGTAGAAGCAGCACGTAGAGCATCGCGCCGGCGGCCACGAGTAGGGCGCCGAACGCGATGACGATCGGACCGCGAGTCGCCACGGGGAACATCCCGCGCTCGAGATTCTTGGCAACCCAGAGGTAGCGGCTCACGGCATAGATGAGGCAGAGGCCGCCAAATCCAATGAACCCGAGCCCCGCAACGACGGCAACCCCTGGACCACCGGCCCCCAACCGCTCGAGGAGAACCCCGAGGCCCACGAGGCCAAGCGCCGTCCGCACCCAGGCCAAGAAGGTCCGCTCGTTGGCGAGATGGTCGCGCGCCGTGCTGTCGCGATTCTCGACGATGTCTCCGACCATTGAGCGAGCACATAGCACGACGGGGAGGCCCCGAAAGGGGGGATCGAGGCCCGGGCTGGCCCCTGATTGAGTAAAATCGACCCTCGACTCGTCGCAGGGTTCGAGAAAGAAGTGACCCGAATGCTCAGAAAGCGCGCGGTTCGTATTGACGAGGGAGGCGTTCCTTGTGAATCTCGGCGGGCTCTCTCCCGAGGGGAAAGGTTTTTGCTCATGAATCGCCGTCTTGTACCAGTTTTGCTACTCGCAGTGGCCGCACTCGCACTGCCCGGGACCACCACGACCACGAAGGCCGAAGAAGGCTACACGCTGCGGATCGCGTCACTCGCTCCGGCCGGGTCCTCGTGGATGAAGGTCCTCAACGCATGGAACCAGACCCTCCAAGAGAAAACCGACGGGAAGCTCAAGATGCGCTTCTACCCCGGTGGCTCTCAGGGTGATGAGCGCGACTTCGTTCGCAAGATGCGCGTGGGGCAGTTGGACGGCGGCGTCGTGACCATGACCGGCATGAGCATGCTGGTGCCCGCGATGAACGTACTCACTCTTCCGGGACTCCTCGACACGTACGCGGAACTCGACCAGGTCCGTGCCAAGATGGCGCCGGAGTTCGAGGCGATGTTCGACAAGGAGGGCTTCAAACTCGTCGGCTGGGGTGATGCAGGAAAGACTCGACTCTTTTCGGTCGAACCGATTCAACGACCTTCTCAGATCAAGGCGATGCGCCCGTGGGTGTGGAAGGACGACCCGATCTTCGTCGAGTTCTACAAAGTCATCGGTGCTAGCGCAGTCAAGCTCGGCGTTCCCGAAGTGTACCCCGCACTACAGACGCGCATGGTCGATGTCATCTCGTCCTCGGCACTCACGGCCGTTGCACTCCAGTGGTACACGCGGGTGA
>CAYZDM010000220.1:0-5619 GCA_964476875.1 uncultured Sandaracinaceae bacterium
GCCGCCCCATTTCCTCTGAGAAGGTGAACATCCCAGTCTCTAGATCGAGTTCCCAATTGCCAATGTGCGCAATCCTCTGAGCTGCCCGCAGCCGGCTATCGCTCTCCCGCACCATTGATCTCCGCGTTCATCCAGATGGTGATGATGTCCTGACCCGTGCAACCGGCGGCGACACGATCCTGGTACATCTCTTCGTGGTGCTCGCAGAACTTCTCGAACGCGTCGTTGACATCGTCCGTCACGTACTCGGGACCGCAGCCACCCATCATGATGCCGTTGATCCAACCCTGCACCGCGGAGCGCTTCTCCTCGGGAATGTCGAGCATGTCAGCGATGAGTCGCATCGGGAGAGAGGCTGCCAGATCACCGACGATTTCGACTTCGTCCTTGGTGAGCATGTCGTCGACGAGCTCTTTGACGATGACTCGAACACGCTCCTCCATCTTGCGCATTTGACGCGGGGTAAACGCCGATGACACGAGCGCGCGCTGCTTGTTGTGCAGCTCGCCGTCCTGGTAGATCATCCCCGGGTCCGGCGGGATGTTGGGTCGCACCCCCTCGCCGCTGATGAACGTCTCCGTATCGCGCTCGATCTGAACGATGTCGTCGTAGCGAAACACTTCCCACAGGTCGTTGTGCTCATCGAAGCGGATCGGCTCGTGCTCCAGGAAGTAGTCGTACATCTCGTACGGGTTGTCGTGCGTCGAAGGGGCGCAAAAATCGAGATTCTGAAACTTCACGGGGCACTTGTTTTCCACGGGATCCTCCCAATATCCGCACGGCGGATATAACTTTACTAGATGTAAACTAAGTCTAGTTTAGAACAAGTTCTATTTCGGTCAAGCGCAATGTTCGCGCGCGACAGAAAGAAGACACTTGGCGGGTCGATCCGGTCGTGGTCAGATCGGCTTGCGGGCCATGATCGTCCAGGTGCTCGACGGCATGAAGACTCCGTCTTCGCGAAGATACGGTGCCATCAACTCGCCCAACTCCCGTCGGATCTCAGGCAGTTTTTGAAGTCCCTCTTCGCCCGCCTCCCGAATGATCTCACCCGAGGGCCCGACGAGGATCTGGTAGTCGATCGCTTCCTCGAGATCCCCGCCGACGCAGATGTCGGTGTCGATTCGTCTGAAGACCTCGACCTCCGGAAAGCCCGCTGCATCCAGCATGGCACGATCGGTGTTCTCACCGGCCATCGAGAAGGGCCCTGGACCACAGGTAGAAGCGTTCTCGCCGGGCGGCGGCAAGCGCCGCAACACGACCTCCTTGGCCGCCCCCCAGCAGGGGTTGTCAGCCAAGGCGCGCCACACGATGAGGCAAACCTTGCCCCCCGGCTTCAACGCACGGTTCGCGTTGCGGAGCGCGCGCACAGCGCTTTGGAAGAACATCACGCCAAACCTCGAGTACGCGACGTCGAAGTGGCTTTCCGGGAGGTCACACACCTGCGCGTCGCCGATCTCGAACCGCGCGTTCGTCACCCCGGCCGCGACGCGCTCTTCGTTGGCGATATCGAGGAACGCATCGGTGCAATCGATCCCCAAGACTTCACCGGAGGGCCCGACCTTCTGGGCGATCTCGAGTGTGGTCTCTCCAAACCCACAACCGATATCGAGCACCTTGTCTCCGGGCTGAATGTCGAAGTCAGCGTACGCGATGTCGCTGTGGATCCTCCCGTTTCCCGAGAGCAAATGCCGGAATCGTATCCATTTCGGAGTGAGGATCTCGTTCCAACATTCGACGAACCCCAGGTTCTCCCCTGCGACGTCGGTCACGAGGCATCCCGGTCGTCGGTGTTGAGGAACACCTCGTGGATGGTGAGTTCGTTGGGTCCGCGAAACATATCTTTCGGGGGACGATTCCGGTGAGCCTCAGCAAACGAAGGGCTCGTAGTCCAGCCGACGAAGTCGTCGAACGACTGCCACCAGGTCTTCACCTCGTAGTAGCCGGTCCCTGCGGGCCCCTTGGTCCACTCGCCGGTTTGGTGGTCGAGGGTCATTGGACGCGGTCGGTGTACCTCGTTGCGTATGAAGCCCGGGGCTTGGTCCACCAGGTGCACGCGCTTGCGAAAACGGTCCTCGAAGTCGATCTCAAAGCCCTCGGCCACGGGGATTCGGTTGGTCACGCAAATCATGCGCGAAGCATAGCCGCTTCCCGCGGGGGGCAGCTAGCACTAAGAAGGCTCTTGTGTTGGAACGATATACGACAACCTTCCTCGAGGGGTTCGGCGGCTACGGTCGCTATCTCCTCGACGACATCATTCATCCGAGCTGGCATAGCTACTTCTACGGATTGATTCTCGTGTCGGTCGCGGTTTACGGCCTTGAGCTGGCGTTCCCGTGGCGCAAGAGGCAGCCAAGAATCCGCAAGGACTTCTGGCTCGACGGCTTCTACATGTTCTTCAACTTCTTCCTCTTCTCACTCGTCGGATACAACTCTATGTCCAACGTGGCCGTCGAAGCATTCGCCGATCTTCGCGCCGCCCTCGGCATCGAGAGCCTCGTGGTCGTCAACGTGGCTGCGCTTCCAGTCGCAGCGCAGCTCGGCGTCATGTTCGTTTTCCGCGACTTCATTCAGTACTGGGTGCACCGGCTACTCCACCGCGTTCCTCGCTTGTGGGCCTTCCACAAGGTCCATCACTCCGTCACGCAGATGGGGTTCGCCGCGCACCTTCGTTACCACTGGATGGAAACCGTCGTCTATCGCGTCCTCGAGTACATCCCCCTCGCGATGATCGGATTCGGCATCCAGGAGTTCTTCACCATCTACATGATCGCCATCGTCATCGGCCACATCAATCACGCGAACTTTCGTCCACCCATCGGGCCGCTTCGCTACATCCTCAACTCGCCGCAGATGCACATCTGGCACCACGCGAAGACGCTGCCCGTGCGCTACGGCGCAAACTACGGCTTGAGTCTCAGCGTTTGGGATTGGATCTTCGGTACCGTCCACTGGCCACACTCCGGCAGGGACATCCCGCTTGGCTTCGCCCAGGTCGATCAATACCCGGACCACTTCCTACCCCAAATGGTCGTGCCGTTTCGCGAAGACCTGGGGTGAGCTGCCCGCGCATGGTGTGCTAGAAACGTCCCGTGACCGACTGGCAACTCAAGAAACACAAGACTTTTCCGGGCGTCCCTGGCCCGGTGCTCATCGTCGTGATGGACGGAGTAGGGTGCGGCGCGTCCAACGAGGGTGACGCCGTCTGGCTTGCGCGGACGCCGACCCTCGATCGACTGGCCAACATTTCGCTGACGACGAGGCTTTGCGCGCATGGCACTGCGGTTGGGCTTCCGAGCGACGACGACATGGGCAACAGCGAGGTGGGGCACAACGCGTTCGGGGCGGGGCGCGTCTTCGACCAGGGCGCCAAGCGGGTCCAGATGGCGATCGACAGCGGCGAGATCTTCCAAGGCGAAGAATGGAAGAAGCTCGTACGCCGCGTGCAAGAGAGCGGTGAACCGATGCACTTCGTCGGGCTTCTATCGGACGGCAATGTGCACAGTCACATCGAGCACCTCTTCGCCATGCTCCGCCGCTGCAACGACGAGGGCGTTCAGCACGCGCGCGTACACATCTTGCTCGATGGCCGAGACGTCCCCGAGACGAGCGCCCTCGAGTACGTCGACGCGCTCGAGAAGGTGCTTCACGATCTCAATGCCCAGGGTGGTCGCGACTATCAGATTGCATCTGGCGGCGGCCGCATGTTCATGACGATGGACCGTTACGGTGCCGATTGGTCCATGGTGGAGCGTGGATGGAAGCACCACGTGCTCGGCGAGGGCAGGGGCTTCGCGACCGCCACACAGGCGATCGAGACGCTTCGCGACGAGAACCCCGGGATGATCGACCAGGACCTCCTCGGGTTCGTGGTTGTCGACGCCCAGGGCAAGCCCGTGGGACCGATCCGCGATGGCGCGTCCGTGGTGCTATTCAACTTCCGCGGCGACCGGGCGCTCGAGCTGACTCGCGCGTTCACCGAGCCTGAGCTCAGCGAGTTCGAGAGGGGACCAATCCCCGACGTCGAGTTCGTCGGCATGATGGAGTACGACGGAGATCTCAAACTTCCGCGTCACTATCTAGTGCAGCCACCCGACATCGACCGCACCATGGGCGAGTATCTGGCCCGTAATCAGGTCAGCCAGTTCGCCTGTAGCGAGACGCAAAAGTTCGGACATGTGACGTACTTCTGGAACGGGAACCGAACGGGCATGTTCGACGAAGTGTACGAGGAGTACGTCGAAGTTCCGAGTGACGTCATTCCATTTGAACAGCGACCTTGGATGAAGGCAGCGGAGATCACCGACGCGACGCTCGCGGCACTAAAGCGGGGTGGCTTGCGACATGGGCGTATCAACTACCCCAACGGGGACATGGTGGGGCACACCGGAAGCCTCGATGCGTCGGTCATAGCGGTCGAAGCGGTCGACCTGTGCCTAGCTCGAATCATCCCCGTGATCGAGAAACTGAACGGCGCTCTGATCGTGACGGCCGACCACGGCAACTGTGACGAGATGTTCGAGCTCGACAAGAAATCGGGAGACTTCAAACGCGACGCCGCTGGCCATCTGAGAAACAAGACCAGCCACACCCTCAACGCCGTCCCCTGTCACATCTACGTCCCCGGCACTGACACCCTCCGCCTCAACAACGACGTGCAAGCCCCCAGCATAGCCAACATCTCCGCAACAACCCTCCAACTCCTAGGCTACGCTCCCCCCAACGCGTACCTCCCCTCCATCCTCCAATAAAAGAGGACAGTCTTCTTTTCCGAAAGGTTAAATCGATCGGCACAAAAAGGGGACTGTCCCCTCTTGTGAAGGGCTAATCGATCAACGGTAGCGGATGCGGAGTTTGATTCCGAGGAAGTCTGCGATCTGCTGTGCGTACGATCGAGGGATCAAATCGAGTCGGCCCTCGACCACGGCTCGGGCTCGCGCGTGAGGCTCGCCCTTGAGAGCGGGGAGCACGATTTGGCTCCAGGTAAAGAGGGTCTTTCCGTCCGTACCGTTGAGAGCGAGCGTTAGTACCGGTTCGAGACGCTTCTGATATGCGACCGATGCCGTGCAAAGAGCGGCGAACGTCTTGACCAGACCGTCTTTGCCGACGTCGTTGGCTTCTTCGAACGAACCCTTGAGCACATCGAGTTGCCGCGCGACCCGGGCAGGTGCGATCCGCGCGATCGAGGGAAGCGCCTCCGCCGAGGTCTGAACGACACGCTTGTTGGACGAAGAGATGCCTCTCGCGAATTTCGCGACCAGAGGCACTACCAACTCCGGCTTCGCAATGATGATTTCGCTCAGCACGCGCGCGGACTGCGTCGCTGCCGTCCGGGGACCTTCCATCATCGTCTCGCCGTGCTCGGCGATCTTCGATTGAGGGCTGTCGTCAGCGAGAATCTTCTGCGCAGCAACGACTGCGCCGCCACCCGACGCCTTCTTAGCTGGCTTCGGCTCGGTCGCGTCAGACTCTTCTTCGGTGCTGTTCTTTTTGGTCGTCATTCGGGTCCTTGAAGTGCGTCAACGATTTGCGGTAGTGAGACTTCGTAACGCCACGAGGTGCCTCGGTGTCCGCCTTCGTACTCTTCGTAGCGAACCGGGAGCCCACGCTTGCCGAGTG
>CAYZDM010000221.1:0-5615 GCA_964476875.1 uncultured Sandaracinaceae bacterium
ACGCCGGTACGACACGGTGACCGTGCTTGGCGGTGTCGAGGCGCTAGCGCGACTTTCCGAAGACCCTGACTTCGATTCGATCGTCTGCGACCTGATGATGCCGGAGATCGACGGCAAGTCGTTCTATGACGCCATCGAGAAGGAGCATCCGCAGCTCTCGGATCGGATCGTGTTCATGAGCGGCGGAGCCTTCACGCCCCGACTTCGGCGGTTTGCAGCAGCGGTTCCCAACCCCGTGCTGCAAAAGCCTGTCAGTCGTGAAGACCTCGAGCCGATGCTCTCGGTGCGCCGCGAGGTGGACGAGCGTCCCTCAGTCGTTCCGCAGACCTAGCTCTTTCATCTTGTTCTGCAGGCTCTTACGGGAGATCTTGAGCAACCGAGCGGTGTGCGTCACGTTGCCGCCCGTCTGATCGAGGGCGCGCCCGATGAACTCACGTTCGAGCTTCAGGGTGGCCTCCCGTACCGCTTCCTTCAGTCCCGTTTCTCCCGGGGTCAGGCCTCGGCCGCCGACCAAGTCGGGGGCTAGCTCGCCAGCCGAGTCGCGGAGCTCGGCGGGCAGGTGCTGTGCGCCGACCTCGCCGTCTTCGGCGAAGATCATGCAACGCTCCACCACGTTCTCGAGTTCTCGGATGTTGCCGGGCCAACCGTAGCGAAGGAGTTGGTTCATGGCCTCGTCTTCGAAGCCTGTGGTCGAGCGGGCCAGCTTGGCGTTGAACTTGTGCACGAAATGCTCGAGCAAGAGCGGAATGTCGCTCGGGCGAGCCCTCAGCGGCGGCAGATGCACGTGAACGACGTTGAGCCGGTAGTAGAGATCCTCGCGGAACGCCCCCTCAGCGATGCTCGCCTTGAGGTCGCGGTTCGTAGCGGTGATGAGGCGGCTGTCGACGCTGATCGTCTTGATACCCCCGACTCGCTCGAACTGCTGCTCCTGGATCGCTCTGAGCAGCTTCACCTGCATGCTCACGGGGATCTCCGCGATCTCGTCGAGGAACAGCGTTCCGCCGTCGGCCAATTCAAAGCGCCCCGGCTTGCTGGTCACCGCGCCGGTGAAAGCGCCTCGCTCGTACCCGAAGAGTTCGCTCTCGAGCAGGTCAGGTGGGATCGCCGCACAGTTCACGCTGACGAAGGGTTTGTCCTTGCGGGAGCTGTTCACGTGAAGCGCGCGCGCGATCAACTCCTTGCCCGTGCCGCTCTCGCCTGTGATGAGGACCGTGCTGGGCGTGTCCGCGACCTTTTCGATGACCTCGTAGACGCCACGCATCGGTTCGGATTCGCCGATGATTCGGTAGCGCCCCCGCTGACTTGGGTCGCCGCTCACATGCTTCTGGGAGAGCTCTCGGGTGCGGGCGGCCTTGCCAACCACCGTTCGAAATTCGGACCGATCGAACGGCTTGGTCACGTAGTCGAACGCGCCGAGCTTGAGTGCTTCCACCGCGGTATCGACCGTGCCGTGCGCCGTGATCATGATCACGGGCACGTTGGGAAAGCGTTCGCTGACCGATTTCAGCACGCCCATGCCGTCGAGCTTCGGCATGCGCAGGTCAGTGATCAAGACGTCGATGTGATGCTCTGCCAGGGCCTCGAGCGCGGCTTCGCCATCGGAGACGCAGTGCACCTCATATCCATCGTGCTGCAGTTGGGCACTGAGCACACGGCGCAGGTTGTCCTCGTCGTCGGCGACGAGGACTTGTTTGTGTTCAGCCACGGCCCGCAGTGTAGTGCAGGCGAGTCCGCTGTACAGACGCCTCCCGTTGGCGCTCAGCTCGCT
The DNA here is from genome assembly GCA_964476875.1 of uncultured Sandaracinaceae bacterium. Classification (GTDB taxonomy): domain Bacteria; phylum Myxococcota_A; class Polyangia; order Polyangiales; family Houyiibacteriaceae; genus SG8-38. The sequence goes on from CAYZDM010000221.1 coordinate 1,769, forward strand.
GCGGCCAAGCGCTGCTCAACGGCTCGGATTACAGTCGCGCGCTTCTTCCGCGCCCGCTCGTAATCCAGCACGGCAGCGACTTGCGGCGCTGAAAGACGCTGGATGCGGTTGGCCACATCCTTTGCCGTCAGCTGATCGTAGTTGCGCAGCGGCGCGCCGGCCTTCTTCGTCGGTGCCTTGGCCGCCTTGGGCTTCGCCGCCGTTTTCGGCGTGCTCGTTGCCTTTGGCTTGCTCGCCGCTGGCTCAGCAAGACGCTGATCCACCCGGCCCTGGGCTTGGGAGAGCCAATCGCGAGCCGCCTCGAGGACAGTCGTCTCGATCGTTCCTGGCTTGACTGAAGCCCGGGCGCTCAGCGCCTGGCTCTGGAACGCTTCGAGACGGTGCTCGAACGAGGCGGCATAGGCTTCTCGGGTCTTCAGGACGAGCGCCTGCCACTCGAGAGCTTCCTTGCGAAGCGCCTTCTGGAGCCCCTGAGCCGAGCGGGCCGAGGTGCCCACGAGCTTGGTGCTGGCAGTCTTCATATTCCGACCGAACGAGACGCTCGCAGTCTGCGTCTCCTCGATAAAAGTCTCGCCCGCGTTCCGCGTTTGCTGGAACCAGAGCGTCCCCTGCCTCTGAAGCCGGGTTCCGCTCCGACGAAGTGGGTTGTTGCGAGTCATGTCGATATCCTCCTTGGATGACGCATCGCGTTACCCATCCACACGATAGCTACGAACCGCGCGGCGTCAAGACCGCCACGAAACCATGAACTTTTCTCCAATTGGATTAGACTTTAGGGCTAGTGACGCTCCCCCTTCGAACCCTAGTCGTCGACGACTCGAGCTCCATGCGGGGCCTGCTACGCGAATTGTTGCGTGAGCGAGACTACCAAGTGACCGCGGTGGCAACCGCGGAGGAGGGGCTTCAGGCCCATATAGAGGAGCCCTTTCAGCTCATGCTCGTCGACTGGACCCTCCCGGGCATGTCGGGCCTCGATCTGTGCCGGATGGTGAGAAGCCGACCGGACGGAGAAGGGGTGGTGATTCTCGTCATCACCGGGCGCAATCGACCGGAGGAACTTCATTCAGTGCTCGACGCGGGGGCCTCGGACTATCTGTCGAAGCCGATCGACCCGGAGATTCTCGGGACCCGCCTCCTGATCGCGGAGCGAACGATCACCGAGGCGGCGCGCCACGCAGAGGAACGAAAGGACATGGAGTCCCGGTTGGCGTTCGCCGATCGCATGGCGTCGGTTGGCACCTTGGCAGCTGGCGTCGCGCACGAGCTCAACAATCCTTTGATGTATGTCCTATCCAATCTGCACCTGACGCGTGAAGAGATCGATTCGCGTGACGAGACCGCGTGGCTCGAGCACGCAAGGCAGCAGTTGGATGAGGCGATTCATGGCGCCGTTCGGATGCAGAATATCGTCCGAGACCTCAAGACGTTCTCTCGCGTCGATGACGAGCAACGCGGGAACGTAGACCTCCGGAGCGTCCTCGAATCGTCGATCAACATTTGCTGGAATGAGCTTCGCCACCGAGCGACGCTCGAGCGCGAGTTCGGTGATGCGCCCCCAGTGGACGGAAACGAGTCGCGCCTTGGGCAGGTGTTCCTGAACTTACTGATCAATGCTTCACAGGCGATGCCGGAGCGCCGCGTGAGCGAAAACCGTATCACGGTGCGAACCTACACAGACCCGGACGGCTCGGCGGTGGCCGAGGTCGCCGACAACGGCACGGGCATCGAGCCGGGACGGATGAGTCGCGTCTTCGAACCGTTTTTCACGACCAAGGGTGTCTCCGAGGGCACGGGTCTTGGACTCTCGATCTGTCGCAACATCGTTCGTGACGTCGGCGGCACCATCGAGGTTCGAAGCGAACTCGATCGCGGCACGACCTTCGTGGTGCGACTGCCCGCGTCCACGCGAACAGAACTCGCTCCGAGCGTCCAGACGCCCCCGGTGGCTTCTCCAGGCGCCCGGGCACGAGTCGTGGTGATCGATGACGAACCATTGGTCGGGCGTTCAATTCGAAGGGCGCTCCGCGGTCACGACGTTCAGGTCTTCACCAGTGGTGAGGAAGGGATCGCGCGCCTGTGCTCCGATGAGCCATTCGACGTCGTGTTTTGCGATCTCATGATGCCCGAGGTGAGCGGTATGGAGGTCTTTGCGCGGGTGGCCGAGCACTGCCCCGAGGTTGCGTCGCAGTTCGTGTTCATGACCGGCGGCGCCTTCACCCAAGACGCGCGGGACTTCGTGAAGGAGACGCCGTTGGTTTGTCTCGAGAAGCCCTTCGAGCTTCGTCAGATTCGCGACCTGGTCACAGAGCGCTCCGAGCCGGCCGACTGAGACGCGGCAACTACGCAGTTACGGCCCTGATCTTTGGCCTGGTAGAGCGCGGTGTCCGCGCGCGCGAGCAAGTCGGCCCCCGTCTCTTCCGGACGGAGCACGGCCGCACCGACGCTGACGGTCAGGGTGCCACCCGGTTGCCCCTCTCCACCTGGAAACTCGGTGCGCGCCACCATCGAGCGAAGCTTCTCAGCGACCCCCTGTGCCTCTTCGAGGTTCGTGCGTGGTAGAAGCACGACGAACTCCTCGCCTCCGATTCGGGCAATCGTGTCGATGCGGCGCAGGTTCCGCGTCATCAATCCGGCGAGCTTGCGGAGTGAGGCGTCTCCGGTCGGATGGCCGTGTCGATCGTTGAGAGCCTTGAAGTAGTCGATATCGATGGCGAGGATGCTCACGTCTTGGCCGAATCGCTCTGCGCGATGCAGCTCGTCTTCCAATCGGATACGAAGCAAGCGCCGGTTGCCCAGCCCGGTGAGGTCGTCGTGTTGGGAGCCGCGTCTCAGTTCGTCGAACAACTGCGTATGGCGGATCGCCAGTCCCAGTTGGTCGGAAATCGCCTCTAGAAGACCAGTTTCCATCGCTGAAAACGCATTGGTTTGTTCCCGCGTCACGGCCATCACGCCCGTGGTTACGCCGTGGTGAACCACGGGCAGGATAGCAACGGACCCACTCTGTGGAATCGGCTCCCAGAATGTCTCGTCGAGCTTCGCGAGGTCTTCGAGCACGATGAGTTCAGCGGTTTGCGCCACTTTGCCGAGCGCGTCTTCGTCGAAAAGAACGATTCGTTCGAGGAGTTCCCCGGGTCGTTCGAATCCGTACGCGGCGCGCAGGGTCAGGCGCCTGGTCTCCGAGTCGGCCAGAAACAACATGCACTCCCGCAAGTGCAGCGCCTTGCCCAACCGGGCCGCGATGTCGCCCAGCACGGCGTCCAGCTTCTGCTCCGACGCGCTGGCGCGAACGATGTCGAAGAGAAGCGCGCGCTCACGTAGCCGTTGCTCGAGCTCCGCGGACTTCAAGCCAAGCGCCTTCTTCAAGACCAGCTCCTCGCGCGTGTGACGAAGTTCCTGTCCCTGCTCGATCATGCGCACCTCGAGCGAGGTGAGGTTCGCCAGAAGATCGTTGACCGCCCGACCGATTTCCCCGATCTCGTCGTCTCCAAGATCGGGGAGGCGTTGCAGACTGCTCTCCTTCGCGTGTGCGTCTAGGACTCGCACCACTCTCGCAATCCTGCGCCCGACCGAGAGCTCGACATAAAACGCGGTCAACACGCCAGCGGCTCCCGTCGCTACCGCCGTCACCCAAGCGAAAACGGGCAGGGCGACTTCGATGCCCCCCCAACGCAACCCAAACCAACCCGCCACGGAGAGGACCACAGACAAGCCTGCGGCCTGCGCGCCAGCGTGCGTGGCGAGCCTTCGTCTGGAGGCTACGGGCATACTTTCACGCTACGCAGTACGGGCGTTCAGTGCAAGTAAGAGCGCGTTCTTCCGCGAACTCCGATTCGGACCTGGTGGCGAT
>CAYZDM010000222.1:0-5613 GCA_964476875.1 uncultured Sandaracinaceae bacterium
GGACCGAGCCGTTGCTGGCAGCGTAGATCTCGAATATTGTTAGCAAAACCAATGACCGACTCGATTTTCCCCGCTGGCACCGAACCGATTCTTCCCATCCTGCCGTTACGGAACTCGGTGCTCTTCCCGGCGACGGTCGTGCCGGTCAACGTGGGCAGAGCGCGCTCGGTGCGGCTCATCGAGGAGGCGTGCGGTCGCGAGCGGCCCGCAATTGGGGTGGTGACTCAACACAAGGCCGAAGTGGAGGATCCGACCTTCGAACAGGTCTATCACACCGGCACCATTGCTCGCGTCCTCAAGGTGATCCGCCTCAACTCGGGTCAGTACAGCGTCGTGCTCCAAGGCATCAGCCGCATGCGAATCGACGAACCCCTCGGCCGGCACCCTACGATGCGCGCGCGGGTTCACCGCTACCACGAAGTGCCCGCGGTCGACGTCGAGATCGAGGCCCTCGCTGCGCATCTACGAGAGTCGGCACGACAGCTACTCCACGACCTGCCGACCGCGTCGCGTGAATCACTGCACATTCTCGACAACGTGCGTGAGGCGGGCGCGCTAGCCGACTTGATCGAGTCCAACCTTCCAGTTCCGAACGAGGCGAAACAGAAGGTCCTGGAAACATTAGACGTCCGCGAACGGGTGCGCTTGGTTCTCGATCAGGTCAATCGGCAAAATGAGGTGCTGAGGGTCAAGAACGAGATCTCGACGATGGTCGAAGAGGAAATGTCGAGCTCGCAACGCGAGTACCTCCTTCGGCAGCAAGTCAAATCCATTCGGCGCGAGCTGGGCGAAACGGACGTCGACGAGGACGAAGTCGAGAATCTCCGCGAGCGAATCTCGCTGGGCCGCCTCCCCTCCGAAGCCGAGACCGCCGCGAAACGCGAGCTCCGCCGTATGAGCAACATGAACACCGCGAGCAGCGAGTACCAAGTCGCCCGCACCTACGTCGAGTGGCTCGCCGACTTGCCGTGGACCAAGACGACTCCGGATCGACTCGACGTCGCTCAGGCGCGACGGGTGCTCGATGAGGACCATTACGGGCTCGAGAAGCCCAAGCGCCGAATCGTAGAGCACATCGCCGTCCGAAAGCTACGGCGCGATGGGCGCGCGCCAATCCTCTGCTTCGTCGGGCCACCGGGCGTCGGAAAGACTTCGCTCGGTCGATCGATCGCTCGCGCGTCGGGCCGAGCCTTCGTTCGTGTCTCGCTTGGTGGAGTTTCGGATGAAGCCGAAGTGCGAGGACACCGCCGGACGTACGTCGGAGCCTTCCCGGGGCGAATCATTTCCGGGTTGAAAAAGGCTGGCGCGAGAAACCCGGTGATGGTCCTCGACGAGATCGACAAGCTCGGAGCGGATCAGCGCGGCGATCCGTCGAGCGCGCTGCTCGAAGTGCTCGACCCCGAGCAGAATCATCAGTTCACCGATCACTACATCGACGCCCCATTCGACCTCAGCCAAGTGATGTTCATCGCGACGGCCAACCAGAAGAGCACGATCCCGTGGCCGTTGCTCGATCGCATGGAGGTCATCGAGATCCCCGGCTACACCGTTCGCGAGAAGTGCTCGATCGCGCGCGACTTCTTGATTCCGCGTCAGCTCAGCGAGCACGGCCTGTCACCTGAGCGCCTCGACTTCTCGGACGAGTCCATCGAGATGATGATCGACTCCTACACACACGAAGCCGGGGTCCGAAAGCTTGAGCAGCAAGCCGCGGCGGTATGCCGCGCGGTCGCCGTGCGGCTCGCGCAGGGTGAGGATCTGTCGATCATGGCCGACCCACCCTTCATCAAGAGTGTGCTCGGCGCGGGGAAGGCCAAACGCCAGGAGAAGGAGCGACTCGCGCGTGCCGGGGTCGCTACGGGGCTGTCCTGGACCCCCGCCGGTGGAGACTTGCTGTTCGTCGAAGCCACGCGGATGCCGGGGACCGGCAAGCTCCACCTGACGGGCAACATGGGTGATATCATGAAGGAATCCGCCGCTGCCGCGTTTACGTTCGTTCGTGCGCGCGCCGCGGAGCTGGGGCTCGCGGAGGATTTCGTCAGCCATACCGATATCCATGTGCACCTGCCAGCGGGTGGGGTCCCCAAAGACGGCGCCGCCGCAGGCATCACTTTGTTTGTCGCGTTGGCGTCGGCACTCACCCAAGTGAAAGTGAGGCCTGACGTCGCGATGAGCGGAGAGATCACGCTGCGTGGCAACGTGCTCAAGGTCACCGGCGTCAAAGAGAAGTGTCTGGCTGCGCATCGTGCAGGGGTATCTCGAGTCCTCCTGCCGAAACGCAACGAGCCCGATTTGGACGAAGTCCCCGCGGAGATTCTTGAAGACCTCGAGATCTGCTTGATTTCTCGCGTCGACGAAGTCCTGGGGCTCGTCTCTGCATTCGAATCAAGCGGCTCGCCCGCCGCTGCCGAATAGTCCGTGACGAGGCTGCTCACGTTTAGGTTGAGTGCGGCGTTTGCCAGCATCGCTGGTGTCTCGCTTGCGCTCGTTCCCTTGGTTGCGGTGCATGGCGTCGAGAGCGCCCTGGCACTCGGGCTGTTGCTTCCCCCTTGGGTCGCGGCCACAGCGGCGAGCTATACAGAGCGTCATCGGAACACGCGTGGCATGGACCTCATGCTCCGTACGATTGGCGCCGGCTTGTTGATCTGGTGCATTCCCATCGCCCTGCTTGCCGTGAGCTCACTCCGAATCCGGCAATGCGCGCCCGGCGAGGGCCTTGCATTCATGGTGTTAGGGCCGGCCATCGGGTGCGCCCTAGCTGCGTGCACTGGCGTCTGGGTCGCGGCGTGGATCAAGCGCCCGAGGTTGTCGCCTTTGATCGCGGCGCTAGTCCCCGTGGGCGCGACATTGCTCGGCTTGTGGGCGTTCTATTCGACTCCGACGGTGTATGTGTTCGGTGCCTTCGCAGGATACTTCCCCGGGGCGATCTACGACGACATCGTCCAGATCCCTACCCGATACCTCACCTATCGCGCCACGATCGTCGTGGCGGTCTTGGCGCTTGCGGTGCTGTTCGATGCGCTGTGGGATCCATCGTCCGCCACCCTCGACGTTCGGCGCCGTGGTCGGGCTCGCCTCGGAGGTGTCCTGGTCGGTGCGGGTGCGCTGGCAGTCGTCGCAACATCGTATTGGTACGGCGATCATCTCGGCCACTGGGTGAGCGAGGAATATTTGATCGAACGCCTGGGCAAGACCGAAGAGGGGCAGCACTGCATCGTGCATCTCCCTCGCGAGACACCGCCCGAGGATGTCTCGCGCCTGCTAGAGGACTGCGACTTCCAAGTGGAGAGGACTCGTAGGCTCGTCGGCCTGTCTTCCGACGAACCGGTGACGGCTTACTTCTTCCGCAATGGCAACGAGAAGAAGAACTTGATCGGAGTCGGCCGCACCCTGATCGCCAAACCCTGGCGGAACGAGGTCTACCTACAAATGGCAGCGTGGCCACATCCCGTCCTCGGACACGAGATCGCGCACGCGGTGCTCGGCGAGGTGGGTCGAGGCCCATTCTCGGTGGCGGCTAATTTCGCTGGCTTGGTCCCAAACCCCGGCATCGTCGAGGGCGCGGCGGTCGCGCTTGCTTGGGATGTTCGCGACGACCTCGACCCGGACCAGTGGTCGCGGATCATGATGGATCGCAGTGAGCTCCCGACGGCGAGCAGCATCATGAGTGTTCAATTCAGTGCCCTCCCCGCGCGGCGCGCGTACATGTCGGCGGGTTCACTCATCCGCTTCTTGATCGCGACCCGCGGGATGGACGCGTTTCTCGACGCGTATCGCGACGGGAGCATCGAGGACTTGGCCGCGCTCGAGACCGAGTGGCACGCCTATCTCCGGCAGGTTCCTGTTACCCCGCAGGAGCGTGGTATCGCCGAGGTCGAGCTGGCCCGTCCGAGCATCTTCTCGGCGGTCTGCCCCCACGAACTCGCCCGGCTGAGGGCACACCTCTCCGGCGACGCCGCGGCTCGCGACGATGTCCGCACGATTGAGACATGCCGCGCTATTCTGGAGATCGACGAACAGGAGCCGCGCGCCCATGCAGCGTTGGTGGGCGCGCTGGCACGCACAGAACGCCCGGACGAGGCGCTTGCCGAGCTCGACGGGCTGCGCGCAACCATGAACGCGCCGAAACCCATCGTAGCCTCGGCCCTAGAACAGTATGCCGACGCAACGTGGACGCTGGGCCAACTGGAAGAAGCGGCAGCACTCTACGAAGAGCTGTTGACGATCCCCCGGACGGACGGCGCCGCCCGCCAAAGCGAGGTCAAGCAGCTCGCCCTCGGAGCCACGCCGGCCGAGCGAGCATTGATCTACCAGATCTTTCTCGACCGATCGTCTAGCCCCGTGGTCGTTCACCTCGCGCAGGCCCTGGCGGCGACACGAAGTGATGGCCTCGGACAGTACCTCGAAGCGCGACAGCTCATGGGGCAAAGCCGCTTCGCGCTGGCGCTCCCGTTGTTGCAGGAAGCTGAGCGGCTCGGCCTGCCCACGCTGAGACTACGACACGAACTGAGCCGAGTGCTGGGCATCACGCTCTTTGCAGTCGGCAGATACGACGAGTCAGCGAAGGCCTGGAGACAAAGGGCGTCGGTCAGTCTGGCGGCGGGCGCCAAAGCGCAGCGGTGGCTCGAACGAATCGAACACGCGCAGACCCGAACCGTCAGTCCGGTGTTGCCAGGTCCATCGTAGGCTCGCCGAGCTGCGCCTTGATGTGCGCCGCGATCGAACAGTCGGCGGTGACGATCGGATCGCCAGCGGCCTTGGCAGCCTCCGCCTTGGGACCAATCTGACTACGAACCGTGATCAAACGGCCTCGGTTCTGGGTTCGCGATCTCAGGACGAGCTTGTTCTGCGCGAGATCCCATAGAAACACATCGACAGGGTCTTGAAGACGGCTCTTGCCCTGCACCACGAGGAGCAGAAAGTAGTCAGCGGGGAGACGCTCTTTCAGTGCCGGCAGCTCTCGCTCGATCGCGCGGGTGAGCTGCTCCTCTCGAACGGAGAGGCGCTGCATGTCGTTGGTGTCATCGACCCGGTCGAGCCATTTGGCCGTCAGCACCTCCGGGACATCTGACAACGCCGACAAGGGCGTCAATTCGAGGCCCAGGCAGGCGCCAATGGCGTCCTCCTCCTCGGCCTCGATCGCTGCGCGAAGCCCTCCTTCGGACGCGAGCTCAGGCGCGCGAACCCGCAAGTACACCATCTCTTTGTCGTGCAATGCGGAGAGCCGCACCTCGGCCTCGACCAAGCGATTCGCAGCGCCGGTCTTGGCGTCGAGCGCCTTGCCCTCCAGCGCGGTCCGTGTGGCTGCGAGCTGATCGAGGAAGGGCGCGACCTGCTCAGCGTGTTGAGCCCGGATGCGCTCCCGTAGCTCGTCCGCGCGGACCTTCTGACGCCAGAAGTAGCCTCCCGCGAGCAGGGCTGCCACTAAAGCCACGAAACCGACACGCGACCACGGGATGCGTGGTCGGTATCGGTTCCTACGAACGCCGTCGAACTCGGCAGGAGTGAGCTCGGACGGCTCCATGGCGCGAAGCTTATTGCTCGCGCTGGTTGACCGCAAAGCTGACGTTGCCGTAGCCGGCTGCGGCAGCTGAGAACATCACCTTTTTCACG
>CAYZDM010000223.1:0-5596 GCA_964476875.1 uncultured Sandaracinaceae bacterium
CCTGGCTACAGTGCGCAAGTCACCACACCGCTTGGATCGACGGTACTCGTCGGAAGATTGTAAGCGGTGGGCCCCGGCTCGAACTCGGGGACGTCCGTGATCGGTGAGATGGTCGGTGTGCCACCTTGTGTCGTCTGACCCTCAAAACCGGACGAGGCGGAGATCTCGATCGTTCCCCAGAGGTTTCCGATGTTCGTCGTCGGGCTCTCCGTCACGTAGTAGAGCAACGAACCGCAACCTGCAGCGTTGTCGACGATGGTCGGAGCTCCCGCGCAAATGGCCGCGGCGCTCGCTGGATACGGCGAGTTAGTGATATTCCCGAATCCGGTTTGAGTCTCGATTGAGTTCCCTGGGCAGATCTCCATCGCATCGGTCGCGTCGTAGCCCCGATAGAGCACGACGTACACACCGTCCCATTGATACCAATGCGCCTGAACCGAACCCGATGGAAAGAGATCCCCCCCACCTGGGCTGTAGGGCGTGAGGGTCCCGATGAGTTGAGTTTCCGCGACGGTGCGCGCTCCGCCGCCGCCGGTCCCACCGGTCGCTGCCGAGCCTCCCGAGGCCTCCGCTGCCCCCTGGATCATCGCCGCAGCCGATCACCGCCCCAAAGAAGATCGCCCAACCCACACGTCGACTTCTCATAGCGCCCCTCCTAGCCGTCCCAACGGCACTGTCCCGATGTAACACGGGCCGCAGATTCGTACTAGAGCGACTCGGATCTGAGCCCGGTCAGCGCCGTTCGTCGCTGCGCAACCTCGATGCAGTCGCTCGGTTTGCCGCTTCGGTCGTGGGGGGATATCACGCCTGTCATGAAGCACGCCATGAGGTTTGTGGTTGTCACCGTTTCGTTCTTGCTCGCGTCCGCATGTTCGAGCGGCAGCGGGAACTCAGGCACAGGGGGCGCCGGCGGAGTTGGTGGCGCGGGAGGGGCCGGCGGCATGCCGACCGATTCGATCTTCGAGCAGATCACTGTTGATCTCCCGAGCCAAGCGCAGCCCGCGCAGACGCCCGGTACAGCCGGCGTGGTTGTCGACAATCCGCGTTTGATCGAGATGTTCGGGGGAAGCGACTTCGATCTCAATAGCGCCCGCTACACGCGCTACTACCTCTCCGATCAAGCAGACCTCCAACCAGACGCGATTGTGGTGCTCGTCCCCGGCTTCGAAGGCGGCGCATCGACCTTCGCTGCCCTGGCAGAGGGGCTCGCGCGCCGAGCCAAGGACGCATCCCTGGTGGTCGAGACTTGGGCCATCGATCGCCGATCGAATCAGCTCGAGGACACGGTTGGCTTGGACATCTCCGAGCGTGAGCAAGACCCGGAGATCGGCCTCGATTTCCTCTTCGGTGAGGAGCTCGGCCTCGAGCTAGGCGACACCCTCGAATCGGAACTCGGCCGCCGCGCGATCTTCCACAACACTTCAGACGACTTGGCGTTCATGGCGCAGTGGACCACCTTGGTGCACTCGCAAGACATCGATGCGGTCGTCGGTTTGGCAACGGACACGGCTCGCAACGCGAACGTCTTCTTGGGCGGACACTCGGCGGGCACGGGCTACACGGCACGCTACGCGGCGACCGACTTCAATCTCGACGGGGGCGAGCCCGAGCCGGGCTACGCCAAGCTTCGTGGTTTGGTAATGCTGGAGGGAGGCGGGGGCGGCCTTCCGAGCGAACCGCCGAGCGAGGATACGCTCGACCGGATCGAAGCCGCGTTTGACGGCGGACTCTACGGCGCGGTGAAGAGCGGCGAGGCGAAGTGCGTCGATGGCGAAACCAGCTGCACTGTCGCCACCGAGGCGACCGATTGCGCGGGGTCCACCAACACTTCCTGCACCGAACCGACCAATTCGTACTCCGTGGTGGCGGGCTTGCTATCGCCGCAACTGCTCGCCGTGTCCGAGGTGGCTGCGCTCGAGGCAGACATCCAGGGCGACGCCGGCATCTCGATCCTCCAGGCCGACCAAAATGGAATCGAGGGCAACAACGCGGTCGCGCAGGTCCCCGAGCTGGCAGCGCTCACCTTGCTGCTAGGTACCGACCCGACCACCTCTACCGCACTGATCGGGCTGTTCCTCGACGACGACGGCGTCGCAGCCGCAACCGCGGCGTTCGTCGCCACCTCACTCGGCGCGGAAGGCCCGGCCGAAGATGGAGTGCGAACTTGGCTCAACTACGGGGAGGAGTTCCCGCCGGAGGCCGTTCCGAACAATGGACCGGCGCCAACCAGCATCGAAGAGGCCGGCGTGTGGGGACAAGAGGTCGAGCCGACCGATCTCGAAGGTCGCATGCTGCCGACGTTCTATCGTGGGCAAACCAACTTTTCCGACTGGTACTACCCGAGCTCCGGGCTCAGCGTAACCTCCGGTCTAGGTCTCGATTCGACGGCGCTCTCGGCGCCGCCCCCCGCCGGACGTGGCCGCACCGACATCGAGAACCTCACGCAGGCGACTAGCGTGAACATTCCCGTGATCGCGTTCGGCGGAACCAACGGCCTCCTGCCCGTGCCCGGCAGAATGCTCCGGTACGCAGGTGCCCTTGGGCCATGCACCGCACCGAGCTGCGACGGAAGCACACCGCGGGTCGCCGACGCCGAAAGCCCGAACACCGCCTTTCCGACGTTCGGCGGGGTCCAAGGAGGCTTCGAGGTGTACATGTCCGAGGGCTACGCCCATGTCGACGTCGTGAGCGCCGAAGACGATGAGACCAACAACGTCATCGGCCCACTTTTAGACTTCGTCTCACGCAACATCGAGTAGCCACCAAGTCCGGCGCTTCGCTAGAACTGAGCCGCAATCCGCTAGAGCGCTGACGCGGGCGCCGATGTGGTCATCGAGAACTTCCGCCCCGGGACGATGGAACGCGTCGGGCTTGGCTATGAAGCGTTGAAAACCACATCGCTCGGGCCGCGCAAGAAAGAGCGGCTCGTCACGACGGCTCAAGACACGTTTCAGAAGTTCACAAGGCAAGAGCTCCTCGACGTGTCGGTCACGGAAGGAGAACACGCCGGCAGCGCGATGCGACTCCCGGCGCTCCCATTTGCCATGAGCGGCCATCGTTTCGGTGTGCCCAGGACATCGCTCGGGCCGGCGAACACACGCGCGAGATTCTATCGGAGCTCGGCTATGACAACACGCAGATCGACCAGATGTTGGCTGAGGGAATCGTCGCATTTTCCTGACGCAATTCGGCGAAAGTTTTTCGTGGCGGTGGGTTTGCTGCGCAATGCATTCGGTGACTCACCCAAATGCAAGCATTCAACGCGCGGCTGAGTGCAGGAGGCCTTCGTGGAGCTTGTGTGATCGCCGCGCACTGCCATATTCTCACCTCGGGCAAGGGGAGGCGTTTTGATGTCAGATTCAAAGAAGCAAACCGAAGCTGAACCGACTTCGTCGGATCACACTCTCCGTAGAAGAGACTGGCTCACGGCATTTACAGTTGGCGGTGTTGCTGCGGCCGGCGCCACACTGGGAGTGGATTCCTGCGAGACCGTCCCTCGGGCGGGGGACTCGCCCGAGCTTGAGCTGCGTTTCATCAAAACCGCAGTCGAGCCGCTGAGCAAGAAGGACTATGTCGCGGAGGCGAAGCGTCGGGGCATTCTCAGCGCGGACATTCACGAGGCGCTCACCGTCGACATCAACGAGTACTTGTCCACGACGTATCAGGCACTCGTTTTCTCCGAGCTCATCAATGCCCTCCCGGAGGACCTCCGCGAGAGCGAAGAGGTTCAGTCGGATATCGCGGCGATGTCGCCGGTGCTGGATCAAGCCGTGGCGGACGCTTATTTCATCATCGGGACGGCCGACGATGAGATCAAGAAGCAGATCGATCGAGAAGTGCGGGAGGACCCTGACGTACTAATGGATATGGCCTCCCTTCTCGACCAGGGCGGGGCGAGGCACGGGATGGGGATTCGCGGCCGCCTGCGCCTTCGTCGGGCCTCCCGCCAGTTGTCGTCGAGGCTCCGGATGCAGTCCACCGAGGAAGTGATTGCTGACCTGACGGATCAGGTCACACGTTACGCGGAGCGCAATGAGGCGCGCACGCCGAGCGACACGAATTTCGAGGTCAGCTTGGCTTCGAGGCGAATGTTGGCCGCGTACCAAGAGCCCAGCAGCGCGCTCGAGCGCTGGCACCCGGAAGCATTCGTCGATCCTTCACAGCCCCCGAGCGAAGCCGTTGAAACGGCTGACTCGGACTCGGATGCTGCGAAGCGTTCGGCACAAGCAGAACAAGACCTGAAGACGCGTCAGCGTATCGCAGAGCTCACGGAGAAAGAGAAGAGCTTGACTCGGGCGTCGAGGGGGCTCGCCGGCGCTGGAGGAGGGCTCTTGATCGCCGGGGGCATCGCTTTTGGCGTCACGGGAGGGGTAGGTGGCCTCGTCCTCCTGTGCATTGGCGGCTTCTTGCTGTTGATCGCGCTCTTCGTCGTTGCCGCCCGTACTCGTCGCCGTAGGAAGCTCGAAGAGGAGAAGGCCCGATTCGAGTCCATTGACGGCCAGTGAGCGATTCACCGCACATCACCGGATGGGGCGTTGCGAGTGCCCTCGGGGTCGGGCGCGATCGATTCCGCGCCGCGCTGCTCCGAGGCGACAGTGGTATTGCGAACGTTCGTCGCTTCGATACCTCCCTTTTCACGACCCACGTCGGCGCGATGGTTGCGGGTTACGAGTCGGACGACCGTGACCCGGCCCTACTGTCTCACGAGTTCGGGATGCTTGCGCTTCACGATGCGCTCGCGCACGCCCGGCTCCAACCCGAAGCCCTTCGATCGATGCGGGTTGCATTGACTTTGGGTGCGAGCCTCTTTGGCGATCATACCACCGAGGGACTCGCGCAGGACCTGGCCAAAGAGCTTGGCATTTCGGGGCCCGCCTTCACGGTCTCGACGGCATGCACGTCTTCCACTCAGGCGATCGGATTTGGCGCGGACCTCATTCGTGAGGGCTTCGCAGACCTCGTTCTTGCGGGAGGCATCGACGTCTTGACCCCTGCGCTCTTCTCAGGGTTTGACGCCCTTGGCGTCCTCAGCAAGAGGCCGTGTACTCCATTCGGCCGGCAGATGGGAACTACACTCGGGGAGGGTGCAGGCTTTCTGGTGATCGAACGCGGCGGTCTTCGCGATGCCGTCCCACACGCGTGCCTTCGAGGCTACGGGCTTGCGGGCGATGCGTACCATGAGACCTCTCCTGAACCACGAGGTCGTGGGGTCGCCGCCGCGATTCGCGGTGCTCTCGATGAGGCTGGGGCCGCCGCGGCCGAGATTGGCTACTTCAACGCGCACGGTACGGGAACGGTGGCCAACGACACCGCCGAATGGTGTGCCGTTCAAGCGGCGTTCGGTGCCGATCTTGGCGGCTCGCTACCCTTGAGCTCGAGCAAAGGGCACCTCGGACACGCACAGAGCGCAGCCGGAGTGCTTGAAGTGATCAGCACGCTCGAGTGTATGCGCGCCGGTCTCGCACCCACGACGGCTGGCTTCGAAGAAGCGCGACCCGGAGGCCCACCACGCCCCGTCGGCTCGAAGCGGCCCCCGCCACTCATCTATGAGCTTGCGCTCTCCAGCAACTCGGCTTTCGGTGGCAGCAACTGCGCG
>CAYZDM010000224.1:0-5587 GCA_964476875.1 uncultured Sandaracinaceae bacterium
GGTTTGGTTCGCGAGGAGCTCGTGCCAGAGCCAGGTGTGCAGGTCGGGATCGAGATCAGGCGGGTCGCCGCGATCGGAGTCCAAGAGATGGAGCACGGCGCCCACGGAGTCTTCGACGGTCACAACGCGGCCGACGCCGGAAACGTCGATCGGTGCCTCGAGCTGCTTCCCGCCGGCTTTGTCGACGGCAGTGAGTGATGCGTCGAGGCTCGCAACGGACATTGCGCTCAACCAGTGAGCTCGTTTGGAGGCTTTGCCGTCTTTGCTCGTATCGAGGATACCGCCGAGGTTGCGCCCGTTGTAGGTAATGACGCTGTATCGACCGTCGTCCTTGATGTCGAAGGTCCAGCCGAAGAGCTCGCCGTAAAACAGTCGCGCCGCCTCCGCGTCGCCGGTGACGAGGTTGTGCCAGACGAACTTGCCCGGAATCTCTTGGGCATCTTGCTCGTCGACCAGGGGCGGAAGCGTGATGCTGCGGCTGCAGGCTGTGATCGATGTCGAGCAGAGTAGGGCGGCGGCCATCCACAGACTCGGTCTTCGTGTGATTGCGGGTAATGTGTTCATACAACTCCAGCGCTTCCGTTCGCGGCGATTCGCAGGGTACACCCTCTGGGAACTAAAAAGGGGACAGTCCCCTTTTTTATGCGGCGGCGTGGGGGAGGGGTGATTGGAGTTTGTGGCGATGGTGGGGGGTGTCGAAGTTGATGATGGGGCCTAGGGGGACGATTCGGGTGGGGTTGATGCTTTCGTGGCTGCCGTAGTAGTGCTGCTTGATGTGGTGCATGTTGACCGTGCTGCTGACGCCCGGGACTTGGTAGAGTTCGCGGGTGTACGCCCACAGGTTCGGGTAGTCGACGAGGCGGCGTAGGTTCGTCTTGAAGTGGCCGACGTAGACCGCGTCGAACCGCATGAGGGTGGTGAAGACGCGCCAGTCCGCTTCGGTGATCTGATCTCCTGCCAGATACCGTTGCGTGGAGAGGCGCTCTTCGAGCCAGTCCATGGTGTCGAACAGCGCAACGAACGCTTCTTCGTAGGCTTCCTGAGTGGTGGCAAAGCCGCACTTGTACACGCCATTGTTGAGGGTGTGATAGACGCGTTCGTTCACTTCATCGATCTCGTCGCGGAGGGCCTCCGGGTAGAAGTCGCCCGGCGTCGCGCCGAGATCGTCGAACGCACTGTTGAACATCCGAATGATCTCCGACGATTCGTTGCTCACGACGGTCCCCGTCTTCTTGTCCCAGAGAACCGGAACGGTCACCCGCCCGCTGAAACTCGGCGTCGCCGCGGTGTAGATTTGATGGAGGAACTCGGCGTCCATGACTGGATCTGGGATCACACCGTCACCCTCACGGAATGTCCACCCGTCGCGCCCCATGAAGTGGTTCACAACGGACACCCCGATCATGTCCTCGAGGCCCTTGAGCCTGCGGAAGATCAGCGTCCGATGGGCCCAAGGGCACGCATAGGAGACGTACAGATGGTAGCGCCCTGACTCGGCCTTGAACGCCTTGCCGCTCGGCGCGTTCGTTCCGTCCGGTGTGACCCAGTTTCTGAATTTCGAATTGGTCCGGACGAATTTACCGCCCGTGCTCTTGGTGTCGTACCAAGCGTCGCGCCACACGCCTTCAACTAGCTTTCCCATGTCATCCCTTTTTGTGATTCAAAGCAAGTGGCCCATCTTGCCGCTCTGGTAGTCGCGGAAGGCCTGGGCGATTTCTTCTCGTGTGTTCATGACGAACGGCCCGTAGGCCACGACGGGCTCGTCGAGGGGCTCGCCTGCGAGCACCAAGACGCGAGCCCCCTTGCTCGCATGAAGCTGGACGGCGCCGTCGTCATTGCGGTCGAACGCGCCAAAATGGCGGGCCGGGATCGACTCTCGAGTCGGTCCGGCGGTTACGTCTCCTTCGAGCGGGAACACCAACGTCGTCCACCCCGAGGGGAGCTCGAGCTCCGAGGTGCCGTCGTCGTGAAACCGAAGGTCCAGTGTAGTGATCGGCGTGTGTGTTCGGGCAGGTCCGGTTTCGGACCCGAGCTGACCTGCCACCAGGCGAGCCTCCGCCGCACCAAGCTGCAACCGAGGGAACTCGCGATCGAGGAGCGGCTGATACCGCGGCTCGCTCATCTTCTTGTCGGCCGGCAGATTCACCCAGAGCTGCACCATCTCGAAGTCACCGCCCCGTTCGGAGAACGCTTGGGAGTGCTTCTCTTCGTGCACGATCCCTGACGCGGCCGTCATCCACTGCACGTCGCCTGGTCCGATTCGGCCGCCGCCTCCCGCAGAGTCGCGGTGCTCGACCTCGCCTTCGTAGGCAAAGGTCACCGTCTCGAAACCGCGGTGCGGGTGCTCACCCACGCCCCGTCGCCAGGGCGAGGGATCGAAGCGTTTGCGTGCGCCATGGTCGAGCAAGAGAAACGGGCTCAACATTTGGGCATCGAGCTGAGGCGAGAAGACGGTTTTCACGTAGAAGCCATCGCCGACCCAATGGTCGGGACCCGGGGCAAAGACACCTTGCAACGCCCGCGGCGTCCGTGTCGTTTGAGTAGCCGTCTGCATGTTCGCCTCCTGACTGGAACGACCAAACAACATCGGGCCCAAGCGCCAGCCAACGACGGCCGCTATCGCAGCGCCCATCGTCGCCAACACGCCTCGTCTCGAAGTCCCTTGGCCCATGAGCTGACTCTACGGACCAAAGGGACCCCCCGACAGACCGCATCCAGTTGACATAAAGTTGCAAAAATGCAACTTATGACCTGGCATGCACGCAGATAAGGATAATATTGCAACTTTCGTCGAAGTAATTCGGCGCAATAGCCTCGCGGCCGCCGGGCGGCATCTCCAGGTACCCAAGTCGACAGTGAGCCGCCGTCTCGCTCGCCTGGAGGAGCAGCTCGACACCAAGCTGGTTCACCGAGACGCCCGTCGAGTGACGCCGACCCCCGAGGGCACGCGCTTCTACGAGTCCGTCGTCGACGCCGTCGACGTCCTGGATACCGCGGTGGCGACCATCGAGGAGCGCACCACCACGCCCAGCGGCACGATTCGCGTCACGGCACCGAGCGATCTAGGCCGTATGCTTCTGATCAGAGAGTTCGCGAAGTTCCTCGAGCGGTATCCCGATATCTCGCTCGATTTGGTGTTCACCAATCGTTTCGTCGACCTCATTCAGGAACAAGTTGATGTCGCGGTGCGTGCAGGGCGCGTCACTCAGCCGAATCTGATCGCGCGCAAGCTACTGTCGTCCGATTTCCGGCTCGCGGCCCACCCCCACAACGACATCGATTGCGATGACGTCACGGGGCTGCAGGCGTACCCGTTCGTGCTCTACCGCAAGCGAGGGCAGACGCAGGTCCTTCGATTGGAAAAGGGAAGCGGCGACGATCACGAGACGGTCGAGCTCACGGTCTCGGGCCGTGTCAACGTGGACGACTACACCGCCATGGTCGAGCTCGTTGCGGCAGGGCAGGGCGTCGGCCTGATGCCAGAGCTGCACGTCGCGGAGGGCGAGAAAGCGGGGCAGTTAGTCCGTGTCTTTCCGGAGTGGGTCCTTCCGTCGCCGCCGATCCACCTGGTCTACTCCACGCGGCAGCTCCCCGAGAGGGTCCGCCTGCTCATCGACTTCCTCTGCGCGACCCTCCACGCACCCTGATGCGCGCGGGGCGCTACTTCCAGTAGTCCACGCGCCCGCGAAACAAGCCGTCTTCGTCCGCCCAGACCGTATGGCGCTCGTTCGGTTGGTTTACCGGGGTTCCCTCGGCCCAGACTTTCCACTTCGCGTAGGTACATTCGCGCCTGAAGTGAACCGCGTGCAGTGTCTCCTCGTCGTCGCCCTCTGGTCGAACCTCCGGGCCGCTAGGGGCGCCGGCGCACCTGACCTCCTCGTTTTGGACGGCCACACGGAGCTGTTCCTCGTCGAGCGTGTCATGCTCGCCACGACTGCGGTGGGGCCAATCATTGAGCCATTGCGCGGCTTCCGCTGCGGAGGCGGGACGCGCACGCTGCCCGTCCGCAGTCACGGTATCGAGCTCGTCCCAGAGCGACGCCTCGGTACAGCAAGGGGTGGCAACCGCGAGAAACCCCTCGAGCGCGGGTTTCCATGATTCCGCTGTGTCGGCGCGCCTGGATAGGGCAACGCCGACCGCTACGAGGAGGGCCACCACCACGATTGTGATCGCCAAGACCATGCGTCTTTTGGTGAGCTGCATGCGTTGGCAGTATTAGCCGAAGTGACATCCCGTGCCACACTCATCCGAAACGCGTGTCCCCAACGGTGCCTATTGGGATGCTACGCTTTGCAGCAATTTTAGGAACCTCGGATTGCCGGCCAGTGGGGCGAAGCATGGGTCGCGCTGCAACTGCCCAGCGTCGGAGAAACCCACACCGACAGCTTTTTCGAGGTGACTCAGCGTAGCATCCGGATCGCCCTGCTGAGCCCGCGCACAGGCGAGGTGATAAAACGGCAGCCACTGGGTCGGGTCTATCCGATTGGCTTCTAGGAAATAGGGCTCGGCGGCTTTCGGGTCACCCAGCGCCAGCGTGCAAACCCCGATCTGAAGCGATGCGGAAAAGTCCGTCGGCGCGATCTTACGAGCTTGCTCATACGAGCGTTTAGCCTCTGAAAAATTGCCTCGGCGGAGGTAGAGCTCTCCCAGAAACAGGTACGCGATCGGACGCGCCGGGTCCGCCTCGATTGCCTTGGTGTACCAGCTCTTGGCTGCCTCCGGCTGACCACCGCTGAAGTCGAGGTGGCCAAGCAAGACCATGGCGTCGACGGAGCTTGGAATGACATCGAGGACGCGGAGAAAGCTCCGGCGCGCACCCTGCCGGTCTCCCTCTGCCAACTGCATGCGACCGAGCTGGAGCAGTGCTCCTTCTTGATTGGGTTCATGCGCGAGCGACTTCAAGTACTGTTGTTTCGCGGCTTTGAGATTTCCCATTTTGAGCTCGCATTTGGCGATCTGGTTTCTTGCCTGCACCAGGTCGGGAAGTTGTTTCAGGAGTGGGGTGAGCACCGTGACCGCGGCGGGGCAGTCCCCGTCACGCGCTAGCCGAAAGGCTTCGCTGACCTTTCGGTAGATTGGTACTCCGTCTTTGGGATCCATTCCACGAAGCGCATCGGGGGCTTCGGAGTCGTCCATGTAGCCGAGCGCCTGAAGCATTTTGACTGTGTCGTCGTCGAGCGGTTTGGCGTCGGACACGAAGCCAAAGGCCCTGCTTTCTTCAACGAACTTGCTCAACAACTGGTCGAGCTCGGCAGCTTTTCGCTGAGCGTCCGCGGCCCCCGGTGCGTCCTTTGAAGCGTCGAGCAGGTTGCGGGCTTCCGTGGGGTCCGTCGCGCGGTTGTATAGCTCCGCGCGGGGAGCGCGAATGTATGTCCAGTCACCCAGCCTGAGGCCTTGAAGCGGAGCCATCCCGAACGCCAGCTCAGGGTACAATGACTCGGAGTATTGGGGGAGCGCTGGCGGCGGGTTGGAGCTCACGAGGGCCTTGCTCAGGTCGCTCCCCTGGACCTCGGCGGGCGCTTGACCGGCTAGACCCAGAATCGTGGGCATCAGATCTACGCTTCGCACGGACTGCGTATGGACCCTG
>CAYZDM010000225.1:0-5585 GCA_964476875.1 uncultured Sandaracinaceae bacterium
CTGTATCAGGGGAAGGTGCAATCGGAGCCCCCTCGATCGGCTGGGCGGCCAAGAACTCCTCGATCACCTGCCGTGCCTGGGCGATCTGGCCGTCCTCGACCCGGATCTCCGTCCCGTGTCGAAGCCGGTCGGTAATGCCGGGGTACGCGGTGTCGCGGTGATTCACTAGCGCGGCGGCGATGCCCTCAGACTCCAAGGCCTCCTGAAGGGCCAGAGCCTGTACTTCGTCGTCGGTCTCGTAGACGCTTACTGTGTCCATAGTGCTCCTTCGATTGCACAAAAGGGGGGACTGGACAATCGAGCGCGTCGCCGATGGCGCGCAGGAGTTCAGCCTCTTGGTCGGTGACGAGATCGTCGGCCATCACAGCCGCAGAGCACGCGAGTATCAAGGCCTGTTTCAAACGGGGAGCAGCTCCATCATAGCGCTGGAGGGCTCGATCGAGGGCGCTGAGCGTGCATTCGTCCGCCGAGAGGATCGTGCCGATCGGGTCTCCAAGGCGCATCGTCTGCGCCCCATGGCGGAATGCCTGCTTGGCCTGATCTTCAGTTCGGGCGCCCACCCGCGCTAACGTCGAGATCAAGACACGCGCATCAGGCCTCAATGGCGCTTGCGAACGAAACCGAAGTGGGGTTGGACCCGTCCCGTCGAAGTGACGCGCAAGATGACGCCGGATCATGCGGCTCAACGTGTACTCAAACAGATCTATCCGGCGGTCACTCTGCATCAAGGCGTCGATCACCTGACGAAAGCGCTCGTACTCCTCGACAGGCAAGTTTCGGAGCGTCGGAATCACCATGTCGAAGAGCGCAATCTTGTCGGCAGATGAACGACCGCCGGCCTCTGAATGAAAGCGAAGGGTGAGGTCGGCGGTCTGCGGATCGGTGAGCTCGGCTACGCTCATCAACTCGGTGCCACGAAGTACCTCATCCTGTGCGATCAATAGACCGAAGACCATGGCCTGCGCCATCGGGGCCTGGTGCGCGGCGTGAAGCCAGAAATCCGGCAATGCCGAATGAAGCGACCTAGCAAACGCGATCTGCTCTGGGCGCGGGCTTCCGATATGCTGGATTGCCTGGCTTACGGCCTCCTCCGTCGGGGCTTCGGCGAACGTGTGCAGTTGATCGCTCGGCGCATCTGGCGGTGTGCTCATTCCGTCGGAGATATCGGGTAGAGTCACCTCCGGAAACTCACCGTCCCAGAATGGCTCGAGCTTGCGGATGCGGTCGCCGAGCGGAGGATGCGTTCGGAAGATTCCGGCGAACAAACGCATGCGGCGGATCGCGTCCGAGAAGAAGATGTGGCTCGCCTCGTCTGCAGTCGGCGTACTGAGATAAGATCGCGGCGCGACCCCGCCGATTTTCTTGAGAGCGCCCACGAGGCCATCAGGGTCTCGAGTAAACTGGACCGCTGATGCATCGGCAAGGAGTTCGCGCTGCCGAGAGATCGAACTCTGAATCATTCGGCCAAAGAAGACGCCTATCGAGCCGATGGCCAGTAGGCCGATGCCCAATAAAGCGATGCCGCCTCCCTGCTTTTTGCTGGAGCGCATGGAGCCACGGGTGAGAAACCGGCCAACCAGAGCGAGCAAAAATATCCCGTGTAGAAGCCCGATAGCACGGATATTGAGGCGGGAGTCTCCGTTAAGGATGTGGCTGAACTCATGCGCAATCACGCCTTGCAGCTCGTCGCGTCTCAGGAGCTGTAAGGTGCCCTGCGTGACACCGATGACCGCGTCGCTCGTGGTGTTGCCAGCGGCGAATGCGTTGATGCCAGGTTCGCGATCGAGCACGTAGACCTCGGGAACCGGGACGCCTGACGCGATCGCCATCTCTTCAACGACGTTGAGCAGGCGACGTTCGTCGAGCCTCGTTGCGTCGGGATCGACGCGCCGACCACCGAGGCTGAGGGCGACGGCTGGACCTCCGTCTCTGAGCTGGGCGATCTTGTAGAGAGAGCCCAAACCGACCACAGTCGCGGTGCTGGCCAAGGAGAAGAAGAGCACCCCGGGGCTCCACAGCGATTGAGCGATCGCACCTACGCTGTCGTACTCGCCGGTCATGTAGGCGACACCCGCAGCGTCGAACGCCATGGTGTTGTAGAAGATCATCGCGAGGAAGTAGACGGCGACGACGACACCGACGACCGCCCAGGCAAAGAGAAGCAGCAGACGAAAGGTGCGCTTTCGCGCGAGGGCTTGCTCCTCGAAGAAGTCCATGACTTAGAACTGAACTTTGACCGGGGCGCGCTCGACCTCGGTCTCTACCTCGAAGAACTCGGCTCGTTTGAACCCGAATGTGCTCGCCACCAGATTCGACGGCACCATCTCGCACTTGTTGTTGTAGCGCATGACGGAATCGTTGTAGGACTGGCGGGCGAACGCGATTTTGTTCTCGGTGGTCGAAAGCTCCTCGGAGAGCTGCATCATGTTCTGGTTGGCCTTGAGGTCCGGATAGGCCTCCGAGAGTGCGAAGAAGCGGCCGAGGACGCCGCTCAGGCCCGCTTCGGCGCTGGCGAGTCCCCGCATGGCTTGGGCATCGCCGGGGTCGGAGGCAGCCCGAGTGCGGGCGCTTTCGGCGGAATTGCGCGCTGCGATCACTGCTTCGAGGGTCTCTCGCTCGTGCGACAAGTAGCCTTTGGCTGTTTCGACCAGGTTGGGGATCAGGTCGTGCCGGCGCTTGAGTTGCACGTCGATCTGGGCGAACGCGTTCCTAAAGCGGTTCCGAAGATTCACGAGCCCGTTGTAGGTGGCTGCAAACCAGGCGATCAGTAGGAACGCAACCACGAGCAGACCAATCAAGCCAAACATCCCATCCCCTGTCGTCAGAAGTCGCTTTCAGTGTAGGTGCCGACCCATATAAACTCAACTACGCATGGAGTCCGAACGAACAGTCCTGATCACAGGCGCCAGCACGGGCATCGGGCTCGCGATTGCAAGGGCGCTGACCCGGTCGCAGTACAAAGTCTTCCTGACGGCGCGACAAAGTTCGCTTCCACGCTTTGACAGTCATGAAGTCGGCGAGGCCTCCAACATTCGGATCAGATCTCTCGACGTCACCAGCGCGGAACAGCGCGAGGCCATCGTTGCAGAGGCCGATCGCGATTGGGGGGGAATCGACGTCCTGATCAACAACGCAGGCATCTCGTATCGGGCCGTCGTGGAGCACGTCGAAGAGCACGAGCGCCTCGCGCAAATGGACGTGAACTTTCGCTCACCGATGGAGTTGATCCGGCTTGTGCTGCCCGGGATGCGCGCGAAACGAGCCGGCCATGTCATCACGGTGAGCTCGGTAGGTGGCATGATGGCCATGCCCACCATGGCTGCGTACAGCGCTTCGAAG
Organism: uncultured Sandaracinaceae bacterium; assembly: GCA_964476875.1. GTDB lineage: Bacteria > Myxococcota_A > Polyangia > Polyangiales > Houyiibacteriaceae > SG8-38. Next base: position 3,340 of record CAYZDM010000225.1, read on the forward strand.
TTCGCGCTCGAAGGGGCGCACGAGGCGCTTTGGTACGAGGTGCGGCCCTGGGGAATACGAGTGAGCTTGGTGCAGCCCGGGTTCGTACATTCCGACGGCTTCCAGAAAGTTCGCTACACCCCGAAGAGCGACCGGTCGGAGCACGAACTCGAGGATCCCTATCACGAACACTACGTCAACATGGCGCCGTTCATCGGCAAGGTGATGAAGTCATCGCGCGCGACACCGAAGTCGGTGGCAAAGGTCGTCCTCAAGACGATGCAGCGAAAGCACCCACCGTTGCGCGTCCCTGCCACCTGGGACGCGTTCGGTTTCTCCGCGCTTCGGCGGATCCTTCCGCGAAGCACCTACCACTGGCTGTTGTACAAGATGCTCCCGCGGGTCGACACCTGGGGCCCCTCGCCGAAACGCTTGTCGGCGTTGCCGCCGCCCGAGGACTTCGGAGACTGATCACTTCAGATTGCGTTCGATGTACTTCTTCTTCTCACGTTTGCCCTTTCGTTCGAGGACGGGGGTGAGGAGTCGCCGCATGGACGGTAGCAAGTAAGTGAGCGTCGCTAGCTTCCCACTGAATGCGGGCTTGGTCCGTTCGCGGGTGCCGTCGGCAGCGGAGTCGAGCACCAGGTCGGCGATCTCGTCGGCCGTGCTCATCGGTTGCGAGAACACGAGCGGTGGCACCGTCTCGATATGGCTCGGGTCCAGGATGAATCCCGTCTCGACAGGGCCTGGGGTCACCACGCAAACGTGTACGTTCGTGTCCCGCAACTCTTCGGCCACGGCGAACGAGAAGATTCGAAGGCCGAACTTGGTAGTCGAATACGTGGCTTCGTCGTCGAGTGGAAAGCGACCTGCGAGCGAGGCCACGTTGATGACCGTCCCTGCGCCTTGGGCCCGCATCGTTGGTATGGCGAGCCGCGTGAGCATCATCGGCGCCCGAAGGTTAACGTCGAGAATCTTGAGCATCTCATCCACAGCAAGGTCCTCGAGGGGGCCGCGCGCATTGCGGCCCGCGTTGTTGACCAGCACGTCGATGCTGCCGAAACGCGACTTGGCCTCGTCGAGGAGACGCTGGCACGCGCCGAGGTCTGAAACATCGGTCGGCACCGCGTGCGCCACGTCCGCTCCGAGCTCACCCACCAGTCGTTGAAGAGGCTCTACGCTCCGGGCGGCCACCACTACCCGTGCGCCCTCCGCGACGAACTTCCGGGCGCAGGACTCGCCGATGCCACTGCTCGCGCCGGTGATGACCGCGGTCTTCCCGTCAAACCTACTCATGCGGATGCCTTTCTCGTTTCGAGCATCATTTCACCCAACTTCAGAAATGCTGCGTCGACGCTGTCGCCCGATTTTGCGCTCGCCCGAATCGGATGCCAGGCGAGCTTGTTCGCCGCGTCGACCTGCGACTTGGTCAGGTCGAACTTGCCGGTCAGGTCGATCTTGTTGATCACGAGGACGGCGGGGCGCGAGCCGATGAAACCGCGACCCTTGGTTTGTGCTTCCAACAGATGATCGAGCGTTCCCGCTTTGGTGGCGTCCACGACGAACATGAGGCCCGACGCACCGGATATGAACGAGCGATTGTACTGGCCCCAAGCCTCACTGCCCTCGGGATCCCAGAGCATCATTTCAAGCGACACCTCGCCGATCGCGACGGCGCCTTTGGAGATCTGCATGGCGATGGTCGACTCGTCGCTCGCATCGAAGCGCTGTTCGACGAAGCGCCGAACAAGACTCGATTTTCCTACCCCGGGAGCGCCAAGCAGGCAGACCTTCCGCCTAAGCCGCATTCTCCTGTAGTACGCTAACCGAGGCTCCTAGAGAAGCCCCCGCGAACTCGGGCGTTGTCGGGGCCTTCACCCGCACTCATCGAGAGCGTCGAGTTCGGCGTCGCAGACGTCATCGGCTTCGAGTTCCCGACAAGTGAGCATCGAGAGGCAGTCCGCATAGCTAATCAAAGCTAGCTCGCATCCGGGCCCGAAGAACTCGCGGTACTGGTCTACGTATGCCGTGTAGTAGTCGACGCACTCTTGGACCGTGTAGTCAGTGGGGTAGCACTCCACGAGCGTCATGCAGAACCTTCGGAGGGAGTTGGCGAGGTCTCCGGTGCCACCACTGCCTCCTATGCCACCGCGGCCTCCAGTGCCGCCGGTTCCCGCAGCTTCGCCTGTCGCACCAGTTCCGCCAGTCCCGTCCGTCGTACCGCCACATCCGGTCAATGCCAACGTGGCCGCTGCAAGTGTGGGAAT
>CAYZDM010000226.1:0-5582 GCA_964476875.1 uncultured Sandaracinaceae bacterium
TGGTGGCTCAGCTGGAGCAGCTCAAGTGGAAGTACGTGGAAGGCACCACGGGCCGGGGTCGGACCAGCATGGGGATCATCAACAGCACCGGCTGCACCTCGGTCTGGGGCAGCACCTATCCATTCAACCCCTACCCTTTCCCCTGGGCCAATCACCTCTTCCAGGACAGCCCGTCCATGGCGATGGGGATCTTCGAAGGGCACATGGCCAAGATGGCGGAAGGCTTCCGGGCGATCCGAACCGTCGAACTGGAGCTCGAGAACAAGTACCGCGCCGCCGAACACGACGAGTTCCTCACGTATTTTGATTGGCGCGACTTCAGCGACGAGGAGTGGGAGCTGTGCCCCCCGGTGGTCGCAGTGGGCGGAGACGGCGCGATGTACGACATCGGCTTCCAGAACCTCTCGCGGCTCATGGCCTCGGGCACGCCGATCAAGGTTTTGGTGGTCGACACCCAGGTGTATTCGAACACGGGCGGCCAGGCCTGCACCTCCGGGTTCATCGGCCAGGTGTCGGACATGGCGCAGTACGGAAAGGCGATCCAGGGCAAGCAAGAGCCGCGCAAAGAGATCGGGCTCATCGGGATGGCGCACCGGACCTCGTACGTGATGCAGAGCACGATGGCCCACCCGAGCCACATGATCGAAGGGTTCATCCGGGGGCTGAAGGCGCGCAGGCCGGCGCTCTTCAACCTCTACAGCACCTGTCAGCCGGAGCACGGCATCGGGGATGACATGAGTTCGGCGCAGTCGAAGCTCGCGGTCGAGTCGAGGGCTTATCCGCTTTTCCGGTACGACCCGGACGCAGGCAAAACGCCCGCGGAGTGTTTCGATCTCGAAAGCAACCCGCAGATCGATCAGGACTGGCCGACCTACCGCATCAAGTACCAAGAGGACGGCGCCGAGAAGGAAATGGAGCTGCCACTGACCTTTGCGGACTTCGCCATGACCGAAGGCCGGTTCCGAAAGCAGTTCCGCGTCGCACCGCGCGACACCTGGAACGAGAACATGGTCCCCTTGGCCGAGTTCCTCGACTTGGATGCGGACGAGCGTGAGGGCTCATTCCCGTATGTCTGGATGGTGGACAAGGAAAAGCAGCTCAGCCGCTTGCTGGTGGCTGAGCCCATCGTGCAGTCCTGTGAGGACCGGCGTGACTTCTGGACGATGCTCCGTTCGCTGGCCGGTGTGGATCGGCCTTCGGCGGAAGCCGTGGTCGAAGAGGCGCGTCAGGACGTCGTGGGCAAGATCATGTCCGGGCTGATGCAGATGGCCGGCGGTTCGGGCGAGGCCCTCGTCGCTCTTGCGGCCGGCACCGAAGTTCCGGCGGGCGCGTCTGCCGCGGAGGCAACAGGAGGCGACTACCTAGCACCCTGGATCGAGACCGCCGACTGCACGGCCTGCGACGAGTGCACTCAGCTCAACTCCAAGATCTTCGAATACAACGCAGACAAGAAGGCCGTCATCAAGAACGCCGAGGCCGGCCCCTACAAAGACCTGGTCAAGGCCGCAGAACGATGCACCGCCCGGGTCATCCACCCTGGTTTGCCGAGGAACCGAAACGAAAAGGGCATCGACAAGTGGATCAAGCGCGGCGAGAAGTTCAACTGAGGAACGAGCGGGAATGCGACCGATGAGGCTCCTTGGACTCAAGACGTTCCGACACGGGGTGCACCCACCGGAGTCGAAAGGTGAGACGAGTGGTCTACCCATTCGCCAATTCCCCTTCGCTCCGCTCCTCATCGTGCCGCTGGTCCAGCACATGGGGGCACCTTCGCTGCCTGTGGTGGAAGAGGGACAGGAAGTCCAACGCGGGCAACGGATCGCGCGTGCCGACGGGTTCATGTCGGTCGCGATGCACGCGCCCGCTTCCGGACTGGTCCGTCGCATCGCCCTCGCGCCCAGCGTCAGTGGCCGCATGGTGCCGGCGGTTTACCTAGAACCGTTCCCCGGCTCCACCCAAGAACTGGAAGAGGGGACGCCCTGCCCGCTCGACACGGCGACCCCGGACGAGATCATCGCCGCGATTCAGGATGCAGGCGTGGTCGGGCTCGGAGGCGCGGCGTTTCCGACGCATGTGAAGCTCAAGATCCCAGAAGGGAAGTTCGTCGACACCCTGATCATCAACGGGGTCGAGTGCGAGCCCTTCCTCACCACCGATCATCGCGTGATGCTCGAGCAGAGCGGCGACATCTTCGTGGGGATCCGCTACCTGCTCAAAGTCACCGGGGCGAAGAAGGTGATCATCGCGGTGGAGGCCAACAAGGCGGACGCGGCGTCTCAACTGCGGGAGAGTTTCCCGGACGACATCGACGGCTCGGTCGAGGTGCTCCAGGTGAAGTACCCGCAGGGGGCCGAGAAGATGCTGTTCTCGGCTCTGCTCGGCCGGCAAGTTCCGTCGCGCGGACTGCCCTTGGACATCCACGCCCTCTGCTGCAACGTGGCCACTGCGGCGCAGATCGGTCACCTGCTGCCTCGGGGCCAAGGGATTCAGGAACGGGTCATCACGGTGACCGGGCCCGCGGTGAAGCGGAAGGGGAACTACCGCATCCCGATCGGCACCCCGCTGCGCTTCCTGCTCGAGCATGTCGGCGTCGAAGAGGACGTGAACCGCGTGTTCCTGGGGGGTCCCATGATGGGCGCCGCCGCCTCGAGCCTGGACATTTCCATCACCAAGGGCACCTCGGGGGTCACCGCGTTTACCGACTCGGCCGCAGAGCGCACGCACAGTCCGGTCTATCCCTGCATCCGATGCGGCTACTGTGTCGACGCCTGCCCAATCTTCCTCGACCCGTCCCATCTCGGGAAGCTGGCGGCGACGGAGCAGTTCTCCATCATGGCGGAAGACCACAACCTCATGGACTGCTTCGAGTGCGGATCCTGTTCGTTTGTGTGCCCCTCGCACATCCCGTTGGTGCAGCAGTTTCGCGCGGCGAAGGCAGCCGTGCGCAAAGCGAAAGCAGGGGCGGCCTGATGTCGGACCGCGGCAAGACGTTGGAGATCCGCACCTCGCCGCACATTCTCAGCGGCTACAGCGTGGACACGATCATGTTCAACGTGGTGCTTGCCCTGCTGCCGATCACGGCGTTCGCCGTCTACGCGTTCGGACTGGCCGGCTTGCTGACGCTTTCGATGGCCGTCGCGTCCTGCGTGCTCACCGAACACCTCCTTTGCCTCGCCTCGGGCAAGCCCAGCACGGTGGGCGATTGGTCGGCGACGATCACCGGCCTCCTCTATGGCCTCACGCTCCCACCGAGCCTTCCGCTCTGGATGGTCGCCGTGGGCGGTGTGATTTGCGTGGCCATGGGGAAGGCTCTCTTTGGCGGTCTTGGGTACAACACCTTCAATCCGGCTCTGGTGGGCCGGGCGGTTCTGCAGGCGGCGTTCCCGGTCGCCATGACAAGCTGGATCCCAGCCTTCGGAGCCGGTCGTTTCTCTTCACTGCCGCTGTCCACGCTGACCCTGCCGTTCACCACGCCCGAGTACGACGCCCTGACCAGCGCCACCCCGCTGGCCCTCTGGAAGTTCAGCCGCGAGGTCACGTCGAACAGCGACCTGGCCCTCGGGTTCATCAGCGGCTCGGCGGGGGAGACTTCGAGCCTGCTCATTCTCCTGGGCGGCCTCTATCTCATCGCTCGCAACATGATGAACTGGCGCATTCCCGCATCGATTTTCGCAACGGTCATCGTCTTCAGCGGGGCGTTACATTTTGCGGACCCGGCTCGATACGCCTCGCCCGCCTTCATGCTCCTCTCCGGTGGCCTGATGCTGGGCGCCATGTTCATGGCGACCGATATGGTGGGCTCGCCGATGACGTCGAAGGGCTGCGTTCTCTACGGCGTACTGATCGGTGGCGTAACCGTGGTGATCCGAACCTGGGGCGGCCTGCCCGAGGGCGTCATGTACGCGATCCTCCTGGGCAACGCGGTCACACCGCACCTCGACCGATGGACCCGGCCCCGGATCTACGGCGCATTGGGGAAGGAGGCGGCCCGATGAGCTTGGTCCAACTGGCCAATCGCCCCGCCCCGCCAAGCACCTGGCACATGTACCGCGCCATGGTCGGCGTCGGGGTGCTCTGCGGCGTCCTCATCGTCAGCGTGTTCCAGGTGACGCGCCCTCTGATCGAGCGCAACAAAGCGGAGGCCCTGCAGGAGGCCATCTTTCATGTGTTACCGGCCGCCCGAACGAGCCGAACCTACCGACTCGATGGATCGGGTGAATTCAAGCTCTCGGAGGGCAAGGCGCAGGGCGAGCAGTTGGTGTACGCCGGCTACGATGAGCACGAAGTGCTGGTGGGCTTGGCGGTGGAGGCTCAAGGCATGGGCTACCAGGATGTGATCGGGCTGATCTACGGCTACTCACCCGCGGAGGAGGCCATCATCGGAATCCAGGTCCTCGAAAGCAAAGAGACGCCGGGGCTGGGCAACAAGATCGAGACCGACCCGGCGTTCCTCCTCAACTTCAAACGCCTGGACGCGTCGCTGCTGGATGACCAGTCGGCGATCGCGAACCCGATCGTGCCGGTAAGGCATGGCGAGAAGACCCATCCCTGGGAGGTAGACGGGATCACGGGCGCGACCATCTCCTCGGTGGCCATCGCTGAAATCCTCAATCGGAGCGCGCAGTACTGGATCCCGCGCATCCGGACCCACCTCGGCAACTTTGAAGGAGGGCAATAGGACATGGCCGCCTCCAGCAAGAGCAGCACCGACGAGTTCATCAAGGGCCTCTGGAAGGAGAACCCGGTGTTCGTGCAGGTGCTGGGCATGTGCCCGGTACTGGCTGTGTCGAATACAGCCCGGAACGCCCTGGCGATGGGCCTGGCCACGGCATTCGTGCTGCTCATGTCGAACATCGTCGTCTCCTCGCTCCGGAGCTTCATCCCCAAGCAGGTCCGGATCGCCACCTACATTCTGATCATCGCGACCTTCGTGACGGTGGTGGACTACGTGATCCAGGCCGTGAGCCTCGACCTCTACAAGGCTCTCGGCGCGTTCATCTCTCTCATCGTGGTGAACTGCCTGATCCTGGGCCGGGCCGAAGCGTTCGCCTCCAAGAACAGCGTTGGGCGTTCGATCATGGACGGCCTCGGCATGGGAATCGGCTTCGCGTTCGCTCTCTTCTGCCTCGGGGCCGTGAGGGAGATCCTCGGCGCTGGGTCGCTGTTCGGCGTGCAGTTGTTCCACGACACCTTCCAAGACTGGGTCGTGATGATCCTGCCAAGCGGCGGTTTCTTCACCCTGGCTGGCTGGCTGCTGCTCTTCAACTGGCTGAAACAGCGCAAGGAACGCAAGGCGCAAACCGCCACGCTCGCCCTCGGCAAGGAGGTGGCGTGATGGCCGACGAATCCCTCTGGACGATCTTCATCAATGCCAGCCTCGTCAACAACTTCGTCCTGGCGTACTTCCTCGGCATCTGCCCATTCCTCGGCGTCTCGGCGAAACTCGAAACGGCGACGCGCATGGGGGGAGCGGTGACGTTCGTCATGCTCGTGAGCTCGATCTGCGCCTTCGGGATTCAGGCGCTGCTCGTGGCCATCGACGCGCCGTACCTCAAGCTGATCTCGTTCATCGCCGTCATCGC
>CAYZDM010000227.1:0-5563 GCA_964476875.1 uncultured Sandaracinaceae bacterium
CAAGGCTCTCGGACTAAGTGACGTTACGGGATCGCTGACACCCGGAAAGCGCGCGAGCGCGTCGGCATCGTGGGCGCCGATCGGCTTCAGCTCGGACGCACCCTCCGGGATGGGCGTGTGCAGGTCGTACACTTTCCCGTCGACGCGGACCGCTACCGTGTCTTTCCCCAGCATTCCGCGCTCCTCGAGCAGCTCGCGCGCGTCACGCGCTTTCACCCCGCTGCTCATCGATCAGTGGACCGAAGCATCGAAAACGGCAGCAGTAACGAGCCAAACAAGGGCAACAGCGGCATTCACAGGAGCCTTTTGACACACGGGGTGCCGATCGCAACCCTCGCCCCGACGGGTCCAACCAATCGTCTCGCACGTCCTTGTCTAGCGCATCGACGAGCCTTACATTCGTCGCTTGGGAGAACGCGAATGCTGAGAATTGTGCTCTTTTTGGCCACCAACCTGGCTGTTCTAGTGATGGCTGGTGTCGCGATGGCGGTACTGACCTCCCTGGGGGTCATTCCACCCGACGCGCCCTACGTCAGCATGCTGATCTGGTGCGCGCTGTTCGGCTTCGGGGGCTCGATCCTCTCACTGGCGCTGTCCAAGACCATCGCGAAGGCCACGACGAAGGCCAAGGTGATCACAAGCCCCTCAAACGATGTCGAGCGCTGGCTGGTCAGCACGGTCGAGCGGCAGGCCAAAGCAGCAGGCATCGGCATTCCTGAGGTCGCGGTCTTCGACTCACCCGACCCGAACGCCTTCGCCACCGGCATGTTCCGAAATAGCGCGCTGGTTGCGGTCAGCACCGGCCTCCTGCGTTTGATGAGCCAACAGGAAGCCGAGGCCGTGCTTGGCCACGAAATTTCTCACATCGCTAATGGCGACATGGTGACGCTCACCCTCATTCAGGGCGTCCTCAACACCTTCGTCTTGTTCATCTCCCGCATCATCGCGAGCCAGTTCGATCGCGGCCGCTTCATGATCTACATCGCGCTTCAGATGGCGTTTGGGGTCCTCGCGAGCATCATCGTCGCTTGGTTCTCGAGGCGGCGTGAGTTCCGAGCCGATGCAGGCGGCGCTTCGCTAGAGAGCCCCGCGGCCATGGCAGCCGCACTCAACCGCCTGCGAACCATGCAGGATGCGCGCTCACAGCTTCCCCCGGCCTTGTCCGCATTCGGTATCCGCGGTGGCGGCCTGGGCAAGCTCCTCGCGACCCATCCGCCTCTCGAAGAGCGAATCGCCCGGCTTCAAGCTGTTGGATAGCGCTCTACCGTACGAACTCGAAGTGCCGGAGCCCCTCTAGGACCCCGGCGGCGTACGGGTGCTCTGCAAAATAGATACGCTGAGAGATTCCTCGTGCGGCGGACTCGACCGCGAGATCCCCTTTGAGTGTGGCGTCTGCGTTTCCGACGACGATGGCGCGGTGACCCGCTAGCATCGCGGCTCGGTCGTTGCCGGAGTCTCCTGCATACACGACATGGTCTTCCTCGATGCCCGCATGATCTTGCAGGTACCGTACGGCGTAGTCTTTTGCGATGCCGGAAGGAAGGACGTCGAGCAAGCCTCGACCGGAGACGGGATCGAAACTCGCGATCAGGTTGACCTTGGCTCCGGCCGTATCTAATCGCGATTGAACGACGTCAACGAACGCCTCGGGCCGCCCCTCCGTGTAGTAGCTCACCTTGAACTCGGCTTGCTTCTCCGCTTCCTGAAGCTCGATGCCTCGCAGATCTGCGACCGCTGCGCGCACCTCTTCACCGGTCAACCCGCCGAAGGCCGTCTTCATCGCCGCCCGGTACGTTTGGTCGGGCTCGTAGCGATCGTCAATTCGGCGATAGACGCTCGTCCCGACGTCGCACACGAACCAATCGGGCGGCGGAAGCCCCACCTCGGCGATCCCTTCCTGGGCGAGCGAGAGGTGCCGTCCGGTCACGTAAGCCAACCGGAGGCTCGGCGTCGCACCGATCACTGCTACCAGCGCTTGGACTTCGCGCAAATGCTTCGCGTCCCGGTCGAGCGGAATAAGGGTCCCGTCCAGATCTGACGCGAGCAGAGTACGTGTTATGCTCATCTCGACTTGAGCCTAGCGAGGACCGAGGCCAACCGCACCCAGGAATCCTGAGAGCCCGTGCACCGTTCTCACCACCGACCTGTCATCTTCGGCGAGGTCCTGTTCGATCACTTCCCCGACGGGAGCCGTGTTCTTGGGGGCGCTCCGTTCAACGTGGCGTGGCACCTGAGAGGATTCGGCGCCAACCCGCTCGTGCTGAGCGCGGTCGGGGAGGACGACGAAGGGCGCGAAGTGCTCGAGCGCATGACGAGCTGGGACCTGATGACGCACGGGGTCCAAGCCGACCCGGGGCACCCCACCGGTCGTGTGGCCGCGGCCGTGATCGATGGTGAGAATCGCTTCGAGATCGTGCCCGAGCAGGCTTGGGATTTCGTTCGCGCCGAGCCCGCGCTCCGGGCAGTTGCCGAAGAGCCTGCCGGGCTGCTGTACCACGGCACCCTCGCGCTTCGCGGTGACAGGAGCTGGCAAACACTTCGGTCGCTGCAGGGCAAGCTAGAGGCCCCCTCGTTCGTCGACATCAATCTGCGCGAGCCATGGTGGACTCAGGAAAAGCTCGATTGGTGCCTCTCGACCAGCAACTGGGTCAAACTGAACGATGCCGAGCTTGCGGAGATCACTTCGCGATCCACGGGCACGTTTGAGACCTGTCGTGACGCAGCGATGGCCTTGGCTCGCCTTCACACGATAGAGGGCGTCATCGTGACGCGCGGCGCCCAGGGCGCGCTCTCTGTCCTCGGAGGAGAGCACGCCTACGAAGCTGCGGCCGCACCCGTGAAGGGCATCGTCGACACCATTGGCGCAGGCGACGCGTTCAGCTCCGTCGTGTGCCTCGGCCTGCTTCAGGACTGGGACCACCAAACGACACTCGACCGCGCGGCAGCGTTTGCGGCCGACCTCTGTAAAATTCGGGGCGCGACGACGACGGACTTCGGCCTTTACGAGCGACACCTCGCCGAGTGGGCAAGGGACACGAGCGCCGGCTCGATCAGCGCGCCCGGTTCGCAGCGGCTCTACGTCCTCTCACTGACGGTGCACGGCCTGGTCCGCGCCACCGACATCGAGCTCGGCCGCGACGCGGACACGGGGGGCCAGGTTTCCTACGTGGTCGATCAGGCGCGGGCGCTCTCGAATCACCCAGAGATCGAACGGGTCGACGTGATCACGCGCGCCGTCACAGACAAACGCGTGGACGAAAGCTACGCGCGTCCGTTCGAGCCAATTTGCCCCGGGGCCCAAATCGTGCGGATTCCGTTCGGTCCGCGGCGCTATCTCCGCAAGGAGACCCTTTGGCCACATCTAGACAGCTTCCTCGACCAGCTCACGCGCTACATTCGCATGCAGGAGCGAACGCCGGACCTTATCCACGGCCACTACGCCGACGCCGGCTACATCGGGGCCCGTCTCGCAAAGCTCCTTGGCGTGCCGTTTGTCTTCACGGGGCATTCACTGGGTCGCGTCAAGAAGATGCGTCTCGAAACCAAAGGTGAGGCCAGCGAGAAGACCTACCAGTTCACGTCACGCATCGAGGCCGAAGAGCGTGCGCTCGAAACCGCTGCGCTCGTCATCGCGAGCACCAACCAAGAGGTGCACGAGCAGTACGAGATCTACGACCACTATCAGCCCGATCGCATGCAGGTGATTCCACCTGGCGTCGACCTCACGCGCTTCTCGCCGCCCGGCGCGACGTGGAAGCCACCGGCAATCGCGGCCGACCTCGCGCGCTTTCTAAAGGACCCGAGCAAGCCCATGGTGTTGGCGCTGGCCCGCGCCGACGAGCGCAAGAACTTCGATGGGCTCATTCGAGCATTCGGCGAGACGGAGGGGCTTCGCGACATCGCCAACCTCGTCGTGATCGCAGGCAACCGCGACGACATCGGCGAAATGAGCGCCATGCCACGCCGCGTGCTGACGCAAATTCTCACGCTCATCGATCGCTACGACCTCTACGGCTCGGTGGCCTACCCGAAGCACCACGGTTCGAAGGATGTTCCGGAACTCTACCGGCTATCCGCCAAGACAGGAGGGGTGTTCGTCAACCCGGCGCTAACCGAACCTTTCGGGCTGACGCTCCTCGAAGCCGCTGCCACGGGCCTGCCGTTGGTCGCCACCAACGATGGTGGCCCCCAGGACATCGTCGGCACTTGCAACAACGGCCTCTTGGTCGACGCCCTCGACTCCACTGCCATCGGCAAGGCGATCTACGACGCGTTGAGCGACAAGGAGCGCTGGACCAAGTGGTCACAAGATGGGCTCGAAGCCGTGCACGCGAACTATTCGTGGGACAGCCACGCGTACCGCTACGTCCAGGAAGCAGCGAAGATCGTAAAGGGCACGCGGCCGGTTCCAGTGCATCACCCGCGCACGAAGCTCGCCGGGATGGACCGGCTCCTGGTCACTGACGTGGACGACACGCTCACCGGCGACGACGCCGCGATGGCTGAGCTACTCGAGCGCCTCGAGACGACCGACGCGCGGGTCGGATTCGGTATCGCCACGGGCCGCACCCTCGATGAGTCCCTCGCTCTGATGGACGATCTCGGCGTTCGGGTGCCCGACGTACTGATTACCGCAGGGGGCACCGAGCTGCACTACGGCACCCACCTGCTGCCCGACCGCTCGTGGGAACGACAGATTAGGTACCGCTGGGACCGCAATGAGGTTGCCGACGTCCTCGGGGCGATTCCCGGCCTAAGCCCAGTCACCCGATCCGGAACGAAATACCGACTGCGCTACCAGCTGGACCTAGACAAAGCGCCCAGCCTCCGCGAGATCCGTCGGCACGCGCGCCAAAAGGGACTCCGCGTCACGACGATTCTCGACCACGGGATTTACCTGGACGTGGTGCCGGTGCGCGCCTCGCCTGGGCTGGCGATCCGTTTCTTCTGTTTCAAGTGGAACCTAGAGCCGCAACGGCTGCTGGTCGCCGGCGATTCAGGAAACGACTGGGACATGCTTTCCGGAGACACCTTGGGGGTGGTCGTGAGCAATCACACACCCGAACTCGAACGCCTACGGGGGCGCCCTCGTGTCCATTTCGCAAAAAACGCTCACGCGCGGGGGATATTGGAGGGAATCGATTGGTACCAGTTCTTGAATGAGATCAGAATCCCCGCCGAGGAACAGGAATGATCAACACGCTCCAAGAGTTACTGCAGACACATCGCGAGCCGATCTATCTCTTTTTCAGGCGACTGAAGTCGCTCGACCGACAGTTCCTTCTTTGGTCGGACCTGGTACATGAGTACGAGGAGTTCGCCGGCACCGAGGTTGCGGCCCCATTGCAAGACACGAAGATGTCGTGGATTGTACGCCACTCGCAGGAGGCGGTCGTCGACGCGCCGTTGATCACGTTGGCCGTCCGCGAACGAGTCGGGCGTTGGCGCTATGTGCAGATCCATACCGAGGACATGCACTGCCGGGAGCTCAGCGTGACCGAGTTCCTCGATGTGAAAGAACGACTGGCCGCCGGCATTCCCCCGGGCGAGCGCTATGTGCTCG
>CAYZDM010000228.1:0-5562 GCA_964476875.1 uncultured Sandaracinaceae bacterium
AAGCTCCTCGGGAGCCGGGCCGACGTAGACCAGCTTCAACCATCGCGGATCTTCTTCGCTATTGGCGAAGGCGAGGTTGGCCAGAGTGATGGCGACGTGGATTTGCCGCTCGATTGGCGTGAGAGTCTCCTCGGGCGGCGTGTAGTCGTCCGGTGGTGTCCAGTGGGTCACTGCGCCCGCGGCCGCGTCCTTCGTGTAGAGCACCATGACATCGATCCGGTGTGCCGGATCCTCACAGGTCGGCGCGACACCTGATCCGGCTCCCAACAGCTGAGGCTGAGGGGGGTCACCTGTCGCGGGCGTGTGCGGAGCGGGCGCTTCGGATGCGTCCTCCGCCACCGACTCGTCCGAGAATAGTCTCGAGTCAAACACCTCCATGATCGCCGCCGTCGGGGTTCTCGAACGTACTCGATAGACTTTGTGGCCAAGGGGCACTCGCCCCTCGATCGAGTCACCGATGCGCATGAAGAAAGCTTGACCGCCGCCCGGCACGCGACCAACCCACGCAGACTGCCCTGGCGGAAGGTGGAGTGACTTGGCCGAGCGGGGCTCGAGCTCCAGCTCGATTTCTTCGCCCGTATCCCCCAGGGGGAATCTGATCTCGAAGGACCCGCGGGAGCTGAATGCATCCGGGTGGAGCAGGATCTCTCCTCGCGAGACGAGCGCCCCGACGTTCACATCCTCGAATTCCCCGCTAACCGAGATAACGCTTTTTGAAGTTTTGATTGGCAGGCAACTCACGAGGGCGGTCAGCAGCGCCAATGCCGCAGCGAAGCTTCCGACTTCAAGACCACGATTCAGGCGTCTCATGAATCACCTCCAAATGGGAGCGGCTCAGGATCAAGCGCGACCGCGCGCTCGCATGAAGAGGTCGGGTTCGACCCAGGGCGGACTGCCTACTCTTCCGGCTCTTCCGGCTCGCCCCCACCTTTGCACTGCAGGGCTGCGTTGCACGTGCCATTGGGCGGTTCTCCGCAGTCGACAGAGCACGCAGCCAACGCGATGGTGCATGGCTTGGGGCAGTCGTTTCCGCCGCCCATGAGGAACGCGGCGGTGGCGATCAGGCTGATGAGCAGAAGCAGTCGTGGGATACGTCGCGTCTTCATGGTCTCCCTCTTCTTCACACGGCGCGATGTAAACATCAGCGTCTCGGTTTGTCCATACGTAATTGTTCGCACTGACCGCCTCGCGACGCGCCATGACGCTAGCGCTTCAGAAGCCCAGAATTCCTCACACGTTCGCACGATCCAGGCTTGACGCTGATGCGACGACGTCAGCAAGTCGTGCGGGTCATCGGGTTGAGCTTTCAGTCCTTGGAAATCTCGAAGTTGGCCCGAACACTTCCGGTTGCGATCGAGTTCTCGTCGACCCAAAACTCGGCATTCCAGTTGCCGCCGACTACCTCTTTGAATCTCGGCCCGGAGCCCTCTGTCACTGGGCCTCTGACTTTGACGTAGAACCTGGCGCCATCTGTGCAGACCGCCGCCGACTGGGTCGTTTCCGCGGCGATTTCGCCCGTAAACGACGAGCCGTCGCTATAGCTCTGCACCCAAGAAACGCTGACGATGTCTGCTGCGTACGGGTAGTACTTGTCAGGTTTCTGGTTGGGGCAACGCGAATCTGCTGGGCCGCCTCGGGCGAGTTGCACTGCGATGTCCTTCTCGTGTGTCTTGAAGACGACCGCCGATACGACGTGGGCAGCACCGGGCTTCCCTTTCGCCGTCAGGTCCTGCAGCGTCCTGCTTTGGCCGGAGGCTTCGTCCACCTCGACGGTGAAGCTCTTGCCGGAGAGCGTTTGATCGACGTCGTATTTGGAGACGAACGTTCCCTGAGAGTCTTTGCACGCAGCCGCGAAAACGGTCGACGCCAACGCTGCCAATACGAGAGTGGTCCCAGCTTTCATTCTGATCTCCTTTGCCCACCGAACGTCGGCATGGGCATGCCGCCCAAGGCCTCCGAGATTGGAAGTGTCTCTCGATTGCGTAGCGCCGTCTATACGTAACTGGCGCAGGAATGGTCCAGCTTTCCTCGTGTACGCGTGGCGGCAGTGGCGTCTTCTGCTCGAAAGGGGTATTCCGGAGCCGGTCTTTCGGCCGCTTATGAGCTTGCACTTGCCAATACGCTGGCGGTCACGCGCTACCGCTAGCTTACTCCTCGCGTTCGCCACGACGCTCGCCGGCGGGGCCTGCCAATCGGCGGAGTGTGCTGCGGGTCTCGAGTTCAGGAGCGGCCGGTGTATCGATCCAACCCAGCCGGGCGAGTGTGAGCCCTGTGGCGTGCACGAGTTTTGCGATACCATCGAGACGCCCAACGTGTGTTCGTGCGCGCCGGGCTACGAAGGCAACCCGTGTGCGTTCGCGGGGCTGATCGTCGATCCAGGTTTCGAGGAAGCTATCAACACAGGATCGTGGGCCGACGACGGTGGCAAGGGCGCCACGGTGCTTCCGACGCTCGGAGATCGAGATCCGGGGGAAGGCGCGCTCGACAGCAGCGTGATCTGCAACGCGGGCGGCTTACTGCAAACCATGCGCGCTCCGAGCTTTGAACTCGCGGAGCCGTTGGTGGCCGAGGTCAACTACATTGCCGAAGGCGTGCACGGTCTAGCGGTGGGGTTCGGTCGGTCGTGGACGCGCCTCCGTCCAGGCGCGCCGTCGTGGAGGTCGGAAACGTTTTGCCTTGGAGAAGGCGCTTACGGGGAAGGCCCCAACGGTGGTGAAGTCGAAGTACGCATCTCCGCATCGGAGCGCGACGCGAACTGCTACCAGCCGGAACCGGGCAGCGAGATTCGCGTCGATCATTTCACGGTCAGGCCCGCCGCGGAAATCACGTGCCCGGCGCCCGGCGACGTTCTCAACGGCACCGCCGAGCTTGACGGCGAATCGTGGCGCATCCTCACCGACGGCAACGTCGATGCCGGGTTCGAGGCCGGCGTCGGTCACCTCGGTACCAGCGGCGCGCGCCTGGCGCGAGACGCAGGCGAGACCGGGCGCGCCACAATGACAACGCAGTTGTCGGTGCTGCTTCCAAAAGAGGAGACCGGGCCACCCGCGCTCCGATTCTGGTGGAGAGGAACGAGCGGCGGTCTCTACGACGTTGCGCTCGGAACGATGGTCGATCTCGACGATCGAGGCCGTCAGGCGGACACCCTAGTCGGCACCGGTTCCGGCCTGGACCGCATCTACTGCCTACCACCGTGGACCCACGGGAGCGTGCTCGACCTTTCGTTTTCGCTGATCGGCGAGGGCTCGTCCGCGGTGGAGCTGGTAGTCGACAACGTCACCCTCACGACGGACCCCGACTGTGGCACCGAGGAAGGCCTCCTCGATCCGAGCTTCGAGTCGGCCCCGAATAGCTGGCTTGGCGCGGTGGTTCATTCGAGCCTAGAAACGGTGCTCCTCCAGACGAATAGCAAGCTCGCGCGAAGCGGCGACGGCCTGTTGGAGCTCAGCTACGAGAACGCGGACGCGAATCTCGCGATGGAGACTTACGTGCTCGTCCCCCAAAGCGATGGCGAAGACGGACCTGCGGTGACGTTCTATTCGAGGAGCCCGGCGACCGTGTCGAGCGAGGTGCAATGGGTGCTCGGCAGAAGCGAGATCGAGAGGGGCGGCGTTCGAACCGAGGTCGGCTGGGAGCCAAACGAGGTTTGTTTGCCGCCGCAATGGGCAGGCCGATGGTTTCGCCTGCAGGTAAGCGTCGGATCGCCGGAAGGCTTAGTCCGTCAGGAGCGCGTGTTGCTCGACGATTTCTCTCTCGGGACGTCCCGTGGTTGTACGGCCGAATGACCAGGCTCCCCATTGAAAGCGCGGCAGAGTTGGGGCAGCCTTGCGTGGTGCGTGTTTGGCTTTTGAGTTGCGTTCAGCTGCTCGCGCTGGTGTGGGGCTGTTCTGCCTCGTCGATCTGCGGCACGGGTCTCGAAGAGCGAGACGGTCAATGCTTTCCCATTTGCACCGAGGCGTGTGGCGCCCACGAGAGATGCAACGTGGACTTGGACGCTAGCGCCGCCCAATGCGAATGCGTGGTGGGATACGCCGGCGACCCATGCGAGTGGAGCGGCGGGCTACTCGATCCCGGGTTCTCGAGCGACGGGTCCTGGAGCAAGACCAACGGAGCTACCGTCTTGCCCTTGGCAGCAGGGCTCACCGATCGCGGGATCGCATCCTTCGAGAGCAGCGTTGCCTGCAGCGCGGGCGCCGTCTCACAAGTCGTGGAGATGCCGGCCTATCTAGATGCGGAGCCGTTCGTCATCGAGGTCACGTTCCGCTATGAAAACGTTCCAGGCGTCGAGGTCGGGTATGGGCGTGCCTTCAAGAGACTCAGCCAGGACCATCTGGGATGGAACGTGAACCGGTTCTGCCTTGGAGAGGCGGGATACGGCGAGGATGGCGAAGGAGGGTCCGTGAAGTTCCAAGTCGCCGCCGGGGAGCGTCTCGCCAACTGTTTCACCGGCCCAATTGGCTACTTCGAGGTCGATCGGTTCGCGATCTTGGTGGCTGACGATGGAGAGTGCCCCCCACCCGGTGAGGCCCTGAACGGCGCGGCAAACGTGGATGACGGGGGCTGGGCCTTCGATGTGCAGCGGTCGGGGACGGGCGTGTCGACGGCATCCCTCGAGCCCGGGGTCGGCGCTTCCGGCTCCGATGGCGCCCGCGTTTACAAGCCGGCAGGTGGCGACAACTACGTTGGGATGTACACCCAGCTCTCCGTGCCGCTTCCCGACGAGCAGAACCCCTCGCCGGCCTTTCGGTACTGGTGGAAAGGCGGCAAGGCGTGGCGCTACCACGTCGAACTCGGCCACTATCCAGGCCTTCGCTCCGTGATCCGGCCTTTCGACACGCTGTTCGAGGGCGATTCTGAACAAACCGCAACCTATTGCCTGCCGCCTTGGACCCACGGAAATGTCGTCGATCTGGCCTTCACACTCCAGGGCATCAACTTCGAAGACGAAGCCGAACTCGTGGTCGACGAGGTCGAAATCATCTCCGACCCACGTTGCGGCACCGCCACCGATCTCCTCGACCCGGGCTTTGATTCGGCGCCCAACCGGTGGCCCGGCGCAGATGTGGACGAGCCGAGGAATGCCGTGACCGTCGTCAACGATCCGGCGCGCGCGAATCCGCCTGCCGGTGCTGGACTCCTGGAACTCCGCTATGGGGCCAACGATGCCTGGGTGGAGGCGCTGAACTGGGTCTGGATCCCTCCCGCTGAAGCGAATCGCGGCCCACAACTGGTTTTTCATTCGAACGTGCCGGCGGACCCGGGAGTGCCGGTGTTCTGGGTGCTGGGGATCGCTGCGAGCGTCCAGGACGTGCAATGTGAGGACGAGTTCTGCCCGGCAGTCAAGCTCCGCGAGGAGCTGCCAAGAGGCCTCGGTTGGCGGCGCAACACGGTGTGCTTGCCGCCCGAGTGGACCGAGCGCTGGTACCGCTTCCGCGTCGCCATTCGGCCATCTGAGGATCCGCTGGAGCTCTTCGATCCTCCGCGCACCGTCCTCCTCGACGACTTCGACGTCAGGCTCGACGAGGCCTGCCCGACCGCGATCCAATGAACCGGCAGCGCCCT
>CAYZDM010000229.1:0-5532 GCA_964476875.1 uncultured Sandaracinaceae bacterium
GACCGCCAAGGGGCGCGCCACGCCTATCAGAACTGCGTGAAGTTGGGGAAGGGCCGGTTCGTATCCGAATGCCGCGCCATGCTGCGCTGACGTCAGGCTCCCCCACAAGTTTCGAGTAAAACGCGGCCTGCTGCTAAGCTGCCCCGATGAGCTGGGGGGCCAAGTGAATCGATCAGAGCCTGTGGGGATCGCCGTCGTCGGTGCGGGCGGTTGGGGCAAGAATCACGTTCGAAATTACGCGGCCATACCGGAGGCCGACCTTCGATACATCTGCGATCAGGACGGGCCGACCAGAAGCACGATGGCCGCCCTCTATCCGAGTGTGCCGGTGGTCGCAGACTTGCGAGTGGTTCTGGACGATCCGTCCGTTGCGGCGATCGTCGTTGCCACCCAGGCGCCTTTCCATTTCGAGGTGGCTGAAGCCGCCTTGCGTGCCGGTCGCGACGTTTTCGTCGAGAAGCCGCTGTGCCTCGCGGCGGATGAAGCTGAAACCCTCTGTGCGCTTGCGGAGCAGGGCGGCCGGATTCTCATGGTCGGCCATCTCTTGCTCTATCACCCTGCGGTAGAGCGCCTGAAGGCCCTCGTGGACGAAGGAGAGCTGGGCAATATCCTCTACGTCTATGCACAGCGTGTCAACCTCGGCGTCGTGCGCAGTAACGAGAACGCGTGGTGGTCACTTGCTCCCCATGACATCTCTGTAGCCAACTACCTCTTGGGCTCATCTCCCGAGGCGGTGAGTGCGACCGGGTCGTCGTACCTGCAACCCGAGCGCGGTATCGAAGACGTGGTGTTTGCGACCCTTCACTACCCAGGTGGACGAATGGCGCACGTGCACGTGAGCTGGCTGGATCCCCACAAGACGCGAAAGCTCACCGTCGTCGGTGACCGCAAGATGGCGGTTTTCGACGACACCTCTGCCGACCAAAAACTGGCCGTGTTCGACAAGGGCGTCGAGCCGCCGGCGACACTCAGCTACGAGGAAGGGGTTCGGATTCGCACCGGAGACATTCTCATTCCCGCCTTGAAAATGGCCGAGCCGCTGCGTCGCGAGTGCATCGCGTTTCTCGAGGCCGTTCGAAGCCGAAAGGCGCCGGTTGCCGACGGGCACTCTGGGCTCCACGTGGTCCGGACGCTCGAAGGCGGCGCGGCGTCGTTGGCGCAAGGAGGCGCCCGCATCGACCTCGGTGGAGGTCGATGATGGCCGCGCCCATTGTTCACGCGACGGCGGTCGTCGATGAGGGAGCCCAGGTCGGTGAGGGCACGCGAATCTGGCACTTCACCCACGTGTCCAGCGGATCCACCATCGGCGAACGATGCGTGCTCGGGCAGAACGTGTTCGTAGGATCCGGTGTCGCGATCGGAGACGGGGTGAAGATACAGAACAACGTGTCGGTGTACGCCGGCGTGACGATCGCAGACGACGTCTTTCTGGGCCCGAGTTGCGTGTTCACCAATGTGCTGACGCCACGTGCTCACGTTGAGCGCAAAGACGAGTACGCACCGACGTCGGTGGGGCGCGGCGTCACCGTCGGCGCCAACGCGACCGTCGTTTGCGGACACGCTCTCGGTGACTACGCGCTAGTCGGCGCCGGAAGCGTGATCATCACCGATGTTCCTGCCCATGCGGTCATGGTCGGCAATCCCAGTCGTCGAATAGGGTGGGCGTGCAAGTGCGGAGAAGTGCTGCCAAGCGCAGGCGTGTGCGCCCGTTGCGGCGACAAATATGAATTAACGGCGCAAAGTTGCCGGTGGGTGAAGAGCGTTGACTGACGCCATCCCGATGTTGGACGTGGCGGCCCAGAACGGGCCGTTGATCGATCGCCTGACCGACAAGGCGGCCGAGGTCATTCGATCCGGACAGTACATCCTCGGCCCCGAGGTAGCGGCGTTCGAGCATGAGGTAGCGGAGTACATTGGGGTGAAGCATGCCGTTGGCGTGTCGAGCGGCACCGACGCCTTGATGGTCGCGCTCATGGCGCTTGGCGTGGGCCCGGGTCACGAAGTCATCACAACCCCGTTCACGTTCTTTGCGACCGCGGGATGTATTGCTCGAGTGGGAGCAACCCCGGTGTTCGTCGATATTCGTCCGGACACGTTCAACCTCGACGTGGATCAGGTTGCCTCTGTGGTCACGAGTCGCACGCGCGCCATCCTTCCCGTTCATCTCTTCGGACAGGCCTGCGACATGGAGGGTTTGTCGGCCGTCGCGAACAAACACGGTCTGCCGATCATCGAAGACGCGGCGCAGGCGATCGGGACCAAGAGCCCCGGGGGGCCGATCGGGAGCCTTGGCGCATACGGCTGTTTCTCGTTTTTCCCCTCGAAAAACCTCGGTGGTTTCGGAGACGGGGGGCTGGTCACCACCCAAGATGCAGACCTGGCGGACCGGGCGCGCGTCATTCGGGCGCACGGGAGTAAGCCCAAGTACTACCATTCGGTGATCGGCGGGAACTTCCGCATCGACTCTCTACAAGCGGCGCTTCTGCGGGTGAAGCTTCCGGAGCTCGAGGCCTGGACGGCTCGCCGTCGCGAGAACGCGTCGCGCTACGACGCCGCATTCCGAGAATCCGGCCTCGACGAGAGCCTCCTCCTGCCTCCATTCCGACGCTTCGACGGGCACATCTACAATCAGTACGTCCTTCGGACCTCCCGCCGAGACGAGCTGCAGGCTTACCTGCAGGCCGAGAAGATCGCGACCGCGATCTACTATCCAGTACCTCTGCATCGGCAGGCGTGTTTCGAGGAGCTCGGGTACCAAGAGGGGTCGCTCCCGGTGTCGGAACGCGCGAGCACGGAAGTCTTGGCGCTTCCGATCTTCGCCGGGCTCGGAGAGGCGCGACAGAATCGCATCATCGACGCGGTAATCGGATTCTTGAGCCGATAGAAGTGGCCATCGCCGCACCCGCGCCCTAGAGTGCGCAGCAGCTGATGACAGGCCGCTACCATGCACCGTTTGCCGAGCACGGGACGCATCCCATCGATGCCGACCTCGCCGATCGCCTTCTGAAGATCGCGCTCGACAAGGGCGGCGACTACGCTGACCTGTTTTTCGAGTATTCGGTCGGCGGGAGCTACGCATACGACGAGGAGATCCTCAAGTCCGCGAGGCGATCGGTGTCCATGGGCCTCGGCGTCCGGGTGATGAAGGGCGATGCGACCGGCTACGCCTACTGCGAGGACTTCTCATTTGATGCCATGAAGCAGGCGGCCAACACCGCAGCGCAGATCGCCGCCGGCGGCCAACCCGTAGCGCCGCTCCGAGTATCGATGCGCGACACGCCCAGTCGCTACCCCGTGGCGGTCGAGTCGTTCGAGGTGGATGGCGAGGCCAAGAAGGCGATCCTAGAGCGCGCCGATCGCGCAGCACGTGCATCTGATCCGCGTGTGATTCGGGTCGACGCTTCGTTCGTCGAGAGTGTCCGCGAGGTGCTGGTCGCGAACAGTCTCGGGCACATGGCACGTGACCGTCAGCCCTTGATCCGCTTTGGAGTTCGCGTGATCGCCGAGGACGGAGGGAACCGTCAATCCGGTTCTTCAGGTGGTGGCGGACGGATGGGGCTCGAGTATTTCGAGGGACAGACCCCGGAATGGCATGCCGAGCAGGCGGTGCAGCAGGCCTTGGTGATGCTGGACGCGCGTGAGGCACCGGCCGGCGAGATGGACGTCGTGTTGGCCCCAGGGGACAGCGGCATTCTTCTGCACGAGGCGGTCGGTCACGGCCTGGAGGCCGACTTCAATCGCAAGAAGACGAGCAACTACTCGGACCGTCTGGGTGAAGAGGTCGCGAGCCCGCTTTGTACCGTCGTAGACGATGCGACTCTCGAAGGGTCGCGCGGTTCGATCAACGTGGATGACGAGGGTCAGCTTCCCACGCGCTCGGTGCTCATCGAAGGGGGCGTTCTGAAGGGCTACATGCAGGACCGTCACAGTGCGGAGTTCTTTGGGACCACGCCAGATGGGCATGGTCGAAGGCAGAGCTTCCGCTCGCATCCGATGCCCCGAATGACCAACACCATGTTGCTCGGCGGACAGGATGCCCCGGAGGACGTCATTCGAAGCGTGAGCCGTGGGGTGTACGCAAAGAAATTCGGCGGAGGACAGGTCGACATCTCCAATGGCGATTTCGTGTTCTCCTTGACCGAAGGCTACCTGATCGAAGATGGCGTGATCACCTCACCGCTCAAAGGCGTGAACCTCATAGGCAATGGTCCGGAGTCGATGCGCAACGTGGTCATGCTCGGTCACGACTTCGAGGTCTCGGACGGCATTTGGACCTGTGGCAAAGAGGGCCAGTCGGTTCCGGTCGGCGTCGGTTGTCCGACGATCAAGATCGCCGCGATGACCGTTGGCGGCACACAGGTGGCGGGCGGATGAATAAGTCAGAGTCGGAGGCCAACGCCCTCGTAGACTTGGGGCGCTCGGTGGTGGAGCGGGCCATTCGCGGCGGTGCGGACGTAGCAGAAGCCTCGGCGCACAGCGGTTCACACCTTTCGGTCAAGGCGCGCATGGGCGAGCCGGAGCTAGTCGAGGAAGCGGGCTCGAGGGCCCTCGGTTTACGCATGATGGTTGGCAAGCGGGTGTCGTCGACCTACACCAGCGATCTGAGCGACGCGGGTCAGCAGACACTCATCGAGGACGCGCTTGAGTTGGCACGGCTCAGCGAAGCGGACGAGTTCGCCGGACCCCCCGACCCGACGGACCTCAGCGTTCCCGCGCAGTGGACCAACTTAGACACGTTCGATGAAGCGGTCAGCCAGATTTCGGCGGACGAAGCATTGTCGCGTGCCCAGCGGGGCGAACGGGCGGCGTTTGATTTCGACCCGCGCATCACCAACAGCGAAGGCGCGTCGTTCACCCGCGCACGGGGGGTGAGTGCATTGGTGACAAGTGGCGGTTTTGTGGGAAGCGACCATGGCACATACGCGTCGCTCGTCGTCAATCCTGTGGCCGACGACGAGGGCGGAAAAAAGCGAAGCGGATACCACTGGTCGGCCTCCCGGCACTACGCCGACCTCGACGACAGCCACGCGGTCGGCGAGGAAGCCGCACGGCGCACGATCGCGCAGCTCGGCGCGCAGAAGCTTCCAACCCAGGAGTTGCCCGTCATCTTCGACAAGGACGCTGCGCGTTCCATCCTCGGGCTCTTTGCGGGCTGCGTTCTCGGTGGGGGGATCTGGCGAAAGAGCTCGTACTTGGTCGATCGCGTCGGCACGCGAGTGGCAAGTGACCTCGTCGACATCGTCGACGACCCGCTGCTGCCGAGAGCTCCCGGGTCACGCGCCTTTGACGGCGAAGGGCTTCTTTCGCGACGCAACGTCGTGGTCGAAGGCGGGGTGCTCAAGACCTATTTGCTGGACACGTACAGCGCGCGAAAACTCGGATTGAGCAGTACCGGCAGCGCATCCCGTTCGCCCGCCGGTGGAATCTCGCCATCCACGAGCAACCTGATCTTGAAAGCGAATTCCCAGTCGCGTGACGAGGTCATCGCGGACACCAAACACGGCCTGTATGTAACTGGCATGATGGGTTTCG
>CAYZDM010000230.1:0-5507 GCA_964476875.1 uncultured Sandaracinaceae bacterium
TACGAAGGAGCGTTCCGCATCCTCAGAGCACTCGGCGATGGTCGATCGCTCTCCCATGGTGACATCGTTCACGCGGCCGGCGAAGCGTCGTCCGTCGTGCGCGAGGTGATCGATCGTTACCCCAAGTGGTTCGAAGACGAGGACCGCCAATTTCGATGCTCGGAGCGTGGGTTAGCCGCTCTGGCACGGGAACTGGTGGCGCGCGAGTGCGCGGAACCAGGCACTGCGCCTTGGCATGCTGCGTACGAAGCGATCGCCGGTGAGCGCAGAACGCCCAAGCGTGCCCTCGATCAGATCTACGCGACGTCAGATACCGTCACGCGTCGTGCCCAACTGTTGATCGAGGCCGGAGAGCACCAGCGCGGGCTCGTGTTCTTGGGCGACGACGACTTGACCAGCGCAGCGGTGCAACTCGCGGGCGCAGGCCGCAAGGTGACTGCACTCGACACCGACGAAGACGTCCTTGGCATCCTGGCTCGCCACGCGGAGCTGCAGGGTTGGGAACATGACACCGTTCACCACGACTTGCGGCAACCGATCCCGAGAGCCATGCGTGGTCGTTACGGTGCAGTGTTCACCGATCCACCCTACGCCGAAGAGGGTTTTCGCCTCTTTGTCAGCAGGGCCGCAGAGATGCTCAAGCCCGACGGACGCCTCTATGTTTGCTTCGGGCAGAGCCGCCGAGCGAGCGAGCGAGGCTTGCAGAAGCAGCGTGTCCTCGGCGAAGCCGGTTTCCTGATCGAAGCTGTTTTCGAGGACTTCAATCACTACGAGGGCGCTGAAGCGATCGGGTCCCGCAGCGCGCTCTGGCGTTGCCGCGTCACACCGGAAACGAAACCGCTTCTACATGGCGAGATCGAGGGGGAGCTCTATACGAGCCGTCCCCCGACCACCTAGGCTCCGGCCGCAACGATTTCGTCGCACCAAGCGATGAAGTCGGCGGTCACTTCCTGACGATTGGACTCGTTCAACATCTCGTGTCGACCGTCAGGGTACAGCTTGAGTCGAACGTCGAAGATCGCGGCTCGCTTGTAGGAGTCGTGGAGGCTCTTCATCCCCTTGCCGCTATCGCCCACCTGATCTTTGTCGCCCGCAAACAAGTAGAGCGGCATGCCCTTGGGGATCTTGGCTACATTGGTTGGATTCGCGATTCGGCCGAGCGCGTTCATCAAGTCGAGCCAACTTTGAGTCGACACTGCGAAACCGAGAAGTGGGTCAGCGATGTACTTGTCTACTTCGTCGGGATCCCGCGAGAGCCAATCGAACTCGGTACGTGTCGGTGAAAATGCCTTGTTGTACTCGCCAAATGTGAGGCGTTGCAGGATCGGGCTCGGATTGTGTTTGCCGACGCGTGCGCGTTCGATTCGAGCGAGAAGTTTCCCCAGCGTGGCGATCGCCGGTGGCTTGCCGTTCGATGCCGATAGCGCGGCGGCGACCATGTCGCTCGGATGTTCGAAGAGCAATTGTTGCAGAACGAACGATCCCATCGAGTGTCCGAGAACGATGAGTGGCAGGCCGGGATGACGTTTGGCGATCTCCCGATTGACGCCGTGGGCGTCTTCGACGATTCGATTCCAGCTGTCGCTGTCAGCCATGTGGCCGGGTGCGGCACCATCCGGAACGCTCTTGCCGTGCCCGCGATGATCGTGCGCATACGTCGTGTATCCCGCCGCACCGAGTGCCTCCGCGAGCCGGGCGTACCGAGACCCATATTCGGCCATCCCATGCAGCACCTGAACGATCGCCTTCGGCTGCTCCACCGCCCAGCCGCTCACGTGAAGCTTCGCCCCATCCACCGTTTGAAACGCAAAATCCGCCGACTTCATATCCCGCCACCATACTAGATTAACCCCGACGAAAAAGGGGACTGTCCCCTTTAATCGATTGCTAGGAAGCGGGCCCAGAGGTTGAGGCCTTTGTCGCAGTAGCTTTGGAGGATGTTCACCATCGAGGAGCGCTTGTCTTCGTCGACCAGCGGCTCGGGGAGGAGCGGGTCGAGGACCACGTGACGGATCCCTTCACGTCCAAGCAAGAACGCCTCGCGAACCGAGTCGTTCAAGGGCAGCTCCTCCAGTCGATTCAAGCTCACGCTCAGGTCGCCGTGGAGTTTCGAGTAGGTTTGCTCGAGGGCCGGGCTGTCCCAGAGGGCGCGCGCTTGTCGCTCCTGATCGGGGTTGAGTTCATCCATGCGGAACACCGATGCCTCTGGATCGAGACCGAGCGCAGCCAGTTCGGTGCGAATGCCCTCGATCCCGAGCGTGAGGTTGTTCGGGCGCAAGAACAGGCCCGTCTTCAGCTCCTCGAAGCCGAGAAAACGAAGCGCTCGCGAGCGGCGACGTAGTGCAGGACGATCGGTACGCGACAGATCTGCGGTGAAGGCCCCGGCCCATGACCCGTCCCAATCACCCACGCGGGCCGATACGGTTCGCCATCCGTGAATCTTCTCGTTCACGACCTGGGCGCTTGGGCCGAGTCGATACTCGCCGCGTCCGGGAGACTCGAGCAGCCCTTCGGCGCGCAACCTTACTATTGCGACGCGGACGCTGTTCTCGGCGATGTCGAAAACGGAGGCCGCCTGCACCAATGAGCGAACGGGCAAGACTCCCTTGTAGATCGACTCGCCGGCGGAGAGGACCTCCAGCACGACAGCTTTGGCGCTCACGTTCATACGTATAAGATTACACTAAAACACGAAAAACTCTACCAGGCGTAATAGAACGTGTTTCACTTCTGGTTTAGCGCACGGGGGACCGGGGGGCCAGCCGATGCTGACAGCGAGGGCGTTGGGAGCTAAGACTGCCGGCGATGGTTCGGCTCAGTGTGAACGTGAACAAGGTCGCCACCCTCCGGAATTCGAGGGGAGGCACTGTCCCAAGCGTGGTCGAAGCTGCACAGGTGTGCGTCGACGCGGGCGCTACGGGAATCACCGTGCATCCGCGCGCCGACGAGCGACATATCCGGCCTGCCGACGTGTACGCAATTGCCGAAGCGCTCGCGCCGGTTCGGGACCGAGTCGAGTACAACATCGAGGGTGACCCGCGGCCCGAGCTTATTGAGATGGTCGAGGAGGTAAGACCCGACCAGTGCACCTTGGTTCCGGTCCGTCCCGGAGAGCTGACGAGCGAGGCCGGCTGGCCGCCTGACACCCCCAAGGCCGAGCTCGCGGGGATTATCGAGCGTTTCCGTGCCCGTGGTGTCCGAGTGAGCGTGTTCGTCGACCCGGAGCCGGCGCCGATCAAGTGGGCGGCTGAACTCGGTGCGGATCGAATCGAGCTATACACGGAGCCCTACGCCCGCGCTTTTGCGCAGGGTGGAGAGGCCCTGCAACGCAGCCTCTCAACCTACCGGGCCGCGTCCGAGCTCGCTGCGGCACTTGGGCTTGGAATCAACGCGGGGCACGACCTCGACCTCGCGAATCTGCCGACCTACCTGACCCTGCCCCACATCGCTGAAGTCTCGATTGGGCACGCGTTGATGGCGCGCGCGCTGTTCGTCGGCTTGGGGCCGGTCGTGAACGAATACCTGCGAATTACGGGCTCGCGTTGACACATGGACCGAGTTGCCTAGAGTTTTTTCGCCATGGCTACCCGGACACACAGCAACCCCTTCACTGCAGTCCTGAGCGGCTTGCTAGACCAGCGAAGTCAGGAGCCGAAGATTCAACCGCTGCGCCCCGGTGTTCGGCTCGACGGAAGAACGTGCCTCGTTACCGGCTCCAATAGCGGACTCGGCAAGGCCATCGCGGTTCGACTCGCCAGCCGCGGTGCGCACGTGATCATGGCGTGCAGGAGCGGCATTCCGGAGGCGGGCGACGACGTGCGTGCACAGAGCGGCAGCGAGAACGTCGAAATGATTCGGGTGGATCTGAGCGACTTCGATTCCATGACCGCGTTCTGCGACGAGTTGCGCGATCGAAACGTTACACTCGACGTCGCAGTGTTCAATGCAGGTGTCGTCCCCGTGACCTCACGGCTCACCAACAGCGGCCTGGAGCTGATGTTCGCGGTGAATTTTCTGGCGAAGTTTTTCGTCCTCAACCGACTTCTCCACGACGGCGTCATTCCCAACGCGGTGTACGGCGACAACTCCCGGGCGGAGGATCCGCCGCGGGTGATATTCGTGTCATCCGAGACTCACCGGAGCTCGATCCCGATCGACTTCGACGCATTCGGGGACCCGATCGAGTACGGCGTTGCGGACGGGGTGAAGTACTACGGGCTCAGCAAGCTACACCTCACCACCTATTTTCACGAGCTTTCGAGGCGTCTCAATCCCGGTGACCCGGGGGGCAATCCCGACGTCTGCGTACACGCCCTTTGTCCGGGGGCCGTCAACTCGAACATGGCGCGGGAGGCCCCGAGTTGGCTCAAGCCCATCCTCAAGCCAGTCATGGCGCTTTTCTTTCAGAGTCCGGAGAAGGCGTCGATCCCTGTCGACTATCTCGTGGCGTCGGAGGATATGGGCAACAAGACCGGCGAGTATATGCACATGCTGCGGATCAAGGAGTCATCGGCACCCTCGATGAAACCTGAAAACGGCGCGCTTCTTTGGAACAAGACCGAGGCGCTTCTTCGCAAGCACGGGGTGATCTAGGAAGAGGCAAATGACCGACGACCTGAGCAAGGAAGAGAAAGAAATCGTCGACGGGGCCGTGTGGAACCAGTTCTGCGACACCCTGAAGATGGCCGGGAATGTGGTCCTGGGACCGAACACGCCCAGTGATCCGATGAACCGCATGGAAGGGTTCCGGTATTTGAGTCGGATTACCCGTGCTGCCTTGCAAACGTTCGTCGAGCACAATGATCCGCTCGCTCCGGTGCTGCAGCGGGTCGTACACGAGACGGCGAAGATGGGCGCTGACCATCCGGACAACTACTATCAAAACGCCGCGATCAGTGGGGAGCACGAGTACCGGATCCGTGGCCATCGCGGTTCGGTTCACTACCTCGGGTTCTTCACGCAGATGGGCAACTACGGGCAAGGTCGTGGGATGCCGCCCACTGGCTATCTCGAGGCGTCGTCTCTCGAGATCGAGCCGGACGGCACGTTTGAGATCATTCTGAGCACCGAAGAGAGGCCTGGCAACTGGCTCCCAATGGAGAAAGACAGCGGCACGCTCATCGTTCGGCAGACGTTCCTGGATCGCGAGAGCGAAACGGTCGCCGAACTCGAGATTGGGCGGATCGGTGGGGACGGGCAGCCGTCACCGTTCGACCCTGTGAAGTGTGCAGAGGGATTGACGACGTCGGCGGGCCTCGTGGCTGGCGCCGCGATCATGTTCGCGAGCTGGGCCGAGAACTTCAAGAAGACGACCAACTCGCTTCCCCGAATGCCGCAAGAGGTGTCGAACCAAGCCGGGGGGGTCGCGGATATCGCCTACTACCACAGCTACTGGAAGCTCGCGCCAGACGAAGCGCTCGTGATCGACGCGACGCCACCAGAGTGCGAGCATTGGAACTTCCAGCTCAACAACTACTGGATGGAGTCGCTCGACTACCGCTACTACC
>CAYZDM010000231.1:0-5494 GCA_964476875.1 uncultured Sandaracinaceae bacterium
GAGGTCTTCAATGATTGCGGTCGGTTCGGGGGTGGGGGAGTGTCCCCTTGTGGCGGCGATTAGGTGGGTGGTGATTTCTGGTTCTAGGGCGGAGTGGCCGGATTTGGGGGCGATGATTAGTTGGCTCTTGGGCCAGGCCTGGTGGAGGGTGTAGGCGCTTTCGGCGGGGCAGACTATGTCGTAGCGGCCTTGGACGATGACGGCTGGGATGTGTTGGATGCGGTCGATGTGCCGGAGCAGCTGGTTGTCTTCTTGGAAGAAGCCTCGGTTGATGAAGTAGTGGCATTCGATGCGCGCGAACGCCTCGGCGAATGCTTCGTGTCCGGTGCGCGCGATGAGACCCGGGTCCGGGACGAGCCGACTCGTACTGCCCTCCCACATGCTCCAGGCGCGGGCAGCGCGGATGCGCTCGGGTCGGTCACTGCTGGTGAGGCGGCGGTAGTAGGCGGCCACCAAGTCGTCGCGCTCTTCTTCCGGGATAGGCTCTAGGTACTTCTGCCAGGCCTCCGGGAAGATTCGGCTCGCGCCTTCCTGGTAATACCATTGGATCTCCCGCTGCCGCAGCAGGAAGATGCCGCGCAACACCATGTCCGTGACTCGCTCGGGATGCTGCTCTGCGTACGTCAACGCGAGCGTGCTCCCCCACGATCCACCGAACAGTTGCCAGCGCTCCACGCCGAGGTGTTTTCGGATGCGCTCCATGTCCTCGACCAAGTCCCAGGTCGTGTTGTTGCGAAGCTCCGCGTGCGGCGTGCTGCGACCACAACCTCGCTGATCGAATAGAATGATTCGATATGCGTCCGGGTCCCAGAACCGCCGGTGCACCGAGTTCGAGCCGCCGCCCGGGCCCCCGTGCACGAAAATAGCAGGCTTTCCGAGGGGATTGCCGCACTGCTCGTAGTAGACGGAATGCACGGAATCGACGGAAAGGTACCCGGAGTCGTAGGGTTCGATCGCTGGAAATAGCCCTGCCATCGGCAACGGGCATCACAGCACGTTCGCGGACTGGCGCAACCGTCGACAGTAGCTATCTTGGCGCCCGGGCATGGGCCACACTCAATTCGAACGGCGGCGTACGTTCGCGATCATCTCGCATCCCGACGCTGGTAAAACCACGTTGACGGAGAAGTTACTTCTCTACGGTGGGGCGATCCATGCTGCGGGCGCGGTGAAATCCCGAAAAGCGAAGCGCTCGGCCGTCAGCGATTGGATGGCGCTCGAGAAACAGCGCGGCATCTCGGTCACGACATCGGTTTTGCAGTTCGAGTACGACGACATTCGATGGAATTTGCTCGATACGCCAGGCCACAACGACTTCAGCGAGGACACCTATCGAACGCTGATGGCGGCTGACTGCGGCATCATGATCCTCGACGCCGCCAGAGGCGTGGAAAAACAGACTCGCAAACTCTTTCACGTTTGTCGCATGCGCAATACGCCGGTTGTGACCTTCATCAACAAGATGGATCGACCGGCCCGGGATGCATTCGCACTGATGAGCGAGGTGGAGGAGGTGCTCGGCGTGAGCACTGTGCCGTTTACCTGGCCGATCGGGAGCGGCGACCTGTTTCAGGGTGTCTACGACCGTATCAACAAGCTGGTCATTCGGTTCGAACGGTCGGCGGAAGGCCAAGCCAAGCGAGCGGTGATGAAGGTGACCGGCCTGGACGATCCCGAGCTCGGCGCGCTCCTCGGCGAAGAGCCGGCTCAAACCCTCCGCGATGAAGTCGAGCTCCTCGATGGCGCGGGCGAGGAATGGGACGAGGCCCGCTTTCTCGCTGGTGAGATCACTCCGGTTTTCTTCGGTAGCGCGCTCACGAATTTTGGCGTCGAGCCGTTTCTCCACTCGTTCAAGGGCCTGTGTCCTCCTCCCGGTGTTCGCGAGGCGACCGGCGACGTGACGGTCAGCCCGGGCGACGATCGATTCAGTGCGTTCGTCTTCAAGGTGCAGGCCAACATGGATCCCTCGCACCGTGACCGCATTGCGTTCGCCCGCATCTGCTCCGGCAAGTTCGAAGGCGGCATGCGCGTCCACCACTTTCGACTCGGCAAAGCGATTCGCCTCAACCGCGCCGAGCAGTTCTTCGCCCAAGAGCGCGAGAGTGTGCTCGAAGCGTTCGCAGGTGACATCGTCGGCTTGTACGACCCCGGTCTGTTTCGCATCGGCGACACCCTCTCGACGAACGGGCCGATGAGTTTCGACGCGGTCCCCCTGTTTTCTCCGGAGCACTTCGGGCGCTTGCAGCTTCTCGACCCGCTCAAGCGCAAGCAGCTTCAAAAAGGCATTCAGGAGCTATCAGAGGAAGGCACCGTGCAACTCTTCATGGAACCCGGCCGCGAGAAAGATCCTGTTTGCGGCGTCGTGGGTCGGCTGCAGTTCGATGTGCTGATGTTCCGCCTCGAGCACGAGTACGGCGCGAGAGTGACGTTCGACTTGCTGCCTTACCAGCACGCCCGTTGGGTCGAGGGCGCAACCGATTGTGCGGACTTGAAGGCCAAGCGAATCCCGATGGCTGTTCTCGACCGCGACAGTCGTCCGGTGGCGCTCTTTCGCGATGAATGGGAGCTCGGTCGCGCGGCGCGAGACAACGAGAACTGGACGTTCCACGAGACCGCCCCGATAGTGGCCGAAGCGTGAATACCGGGATGCCGCAGACGTCCAAAACCGGCATAATCAAAGCCTAAGGGGAACAAGCGAATGATGAAGAACGTCACCGGAGTCAGTCTGATCTTGGCCGCGTGCATGGCCGTGCCGTCACTCTCTCTAGCGGACGTGATGACCTATCGGGTCAAGGATGACGGCAAGAGCCGAGCGACCTTTGTTTCCGATGCTCCGCTCGAGACGATGACCGGCAAGACCTCCAAGGTGACCGGGACCGTGACCTTCGACCCGTCGAATATCAGCACGACGACCGGTTCATTCCAGGTGCCGGTGGTGTCCTTGCGCACCGACAACGACCTCCGCGACGAACATCTTCAGGGCGATGGATGGCTCGACGCCAAACAGAACCCGGAGATCGGCTTCGAGATCACTGAGATCATCTTGGGCAAGAAGGCCTCGACAGAGCTCAAGAAGAACAAGGACACCAAGGTGCAGGTGAAGGGCAAGTTCACCGCCCACGGTGTCACCAAGCCCGTCACGGCGGCCGGGACCGCGAACTGGACGGGTGACTCACTCCGCATCAAGGCGAAGTTCGATGTGACGCTCGAAGACCACATGATTTCGGTGCCGTCGATCGTTCGACTCAAGGTGGCCAACGTGATCAACGTGTCGGTCGACCTGCGCGCGGTGGCGAAGTAGCCCGCTAGACGAGACCGGCGCGCTCGAGCAATGGCTCCAGCTCCGGACCTCGGCCCATGAAGTCCTCGTAGAGCTTCTCGGCCTCTTCGCTATTGCCCTTCGACAAAATCGTGTCTCGAAACGCCCGGCCAACCTGCGGGTTCGTGATGCCCTCCCGCTTGAAACGGGTGAACGCGTCCGCGTCGAGCACTTCTGCCCATTTGTAGCTGTAGTAGCCGGCCGCATACCCGATCGGGTGCGCGAAGATGTGGCCGAAGCCCGCGAGCATTCCGTAGTTCTCGGGCAGCGTCGTCGCAGAATGAGCTTGGAGAATTTCTCGACCGTATGCCATCACGTCGCCGTCGGTGCTGGGGTCGAAGCTCTGATGAAGCGCGAGATCGGCCGCGGCAAACCCGAGCTGCCTCATCTGGGCATTCGCCGCGCGATACGTCCGCGCCCGCACCATCTTCTCATACAGCGCGTCGGGGATCCGTTCGCCGCTCTCGTAATGAGCCGCAAAGAGGTCGAGTCCACTGCGCTCCCAGCACCAATTCTCCATGATCTGGGATGGCAGCTCGACGAAGTCCCAGGCGACGTTCGTGCCTGCCAGACTCCGAACGCTCACCCGGCTGAAGCAGTGATGCAGCAGGTGCCCAAATTCGTGGAACAGCGTTTCGACCTCGCGATGCGTCAGCAAGGCGGGCTTTCCGCTCACGGGCGGATTCACGTTCGCGCAGAACAACCCTAGCTGCGGTAGCGGCTGCTCTTCACGATAGGCTGCGCTGATCAGCGAGTTCATCCAGGCGCCGCCACGCTTGTTCTCTCGAGGAAACAGGTCGACGTAGAAGGCCGCAATCATCGTTCCGTCCGCGTGCTCAATCGCGTACGACCGGACCTCGGTGTCCCACGTGGCTGCTTCCCGTTCCACGATGCGGATTTCGTACAGCGCTTGTGCCGTGGCGAAGAGGCCGTCGAGAACACGTTGCAACGGGAAGTACGGACGCAGTTCCTCTTCGTTGAAGTCGTACTTCGCCTGTCGCTGCTTCTCGGCGTAGTACCCCACATCCCATGCCTCGAGCGCCTTTGGCGAGCCGCCTTCGGTTTCGTCTCGGAACGCTTGAAGCTCCTTGTTCTCTCGCTCGAATGCCGTCTGGGTTCTAGCTCTGAGATCGTCCACGAACGCCTTGGCCTTCGCGCCCTCTTTGGCCATTCGGTCCTCAGTCACCAGGTCCGAGAAATCCCGATAGCCGAGGAGTTGGGCCTTGGCGCCTCGCAGCTGAAGGACGCGTGCGATGATCGGGCGGTTGTCACGCTGCCCCGAAAGGGCCCGCGTATTGTATGCCCGCCACACCCGTTCACGGATGCTCGCGTCGTCCAAGTAGGTGAGCACAGGGATCATGCTCGGCGCGTGCAACGTGAACCGCCATCCTTCTAGATCCTTCCCGCGCGCGTTCTCTTCCGCCGCCTGCTTCGCGCTTTCCGGCAGGCCGGCTAGCTCACCCTCATCCGTGACGACGAGCTCGAAGGCGTTGGTTTCATCCAACACGTTCTGTGAGAACTGAGTCGTCAGCTGAGTGAGCTCGACCTCGATCGCCTGAAGCTTGGCCTTGGCTTCCGGACCAAGCTCCGCCCCGTGTCGCCGGAAATCGTCGAGCGTCTTGTCCAAGAATCGTTTCTCGGTTGGTGGCAGGTTCTTCGCCTCCTGCGTTGCGGCGAAGTCGCGCACCGCCCGAAAGAGCCCTTCGTTCATCGTGAGCTCCGACCAAAACGCGCTCACCCGCGGGAGCGTCGCATTGTAGGCTGCACGCAACGCGTCGTTCGTTGCCACGCTTTCGAGGTGACCGACTACCGTCATCGCCCGTTCGAGCATCTCGGTCGCTTCTTCGAGTGCGCCAAGCGTGTTCGCATAGGTCCTCGGCGCTTCATCGGCCGCAATCGCATCGATGGCGGACTGCGCATCACCCAATAACGCGTCTGTTGCAGGCTCGACATGGGCGGCTTCCACTTCATCGAAAGGAATCTCGAATCCGAGTTGGATCAACGGGTTAGGCATGCCCGCAGCCTAGCAGCGGGACCGGGTTTGCGCGGCTACCTACCAAATGGTAGAGAACCGGGTCGGGCGGCAGGCGCTCCACCGCACCGGCGACTCAGGAGAATCGATATGGCGGTACCTTCGCGTTACATCCTCCATCAGGGGCCGATGCTTGGGGCCCT
>CAYZDM010000232.1:0-5494 GCA_964476875.1 uncultured Sandaracinaceae bacterium
CACTGATCGGCGGACCGTGGCGTAACGGACGCGCCGAAGTCGATGTGGGACAGGGGATGCTTGGCCAAGCATCCCCTGAAACGATCGACTGGCTTGCAGCGCGGGGGATTCAGCTTTTCGGTTGGTACATGATCGCGGCGCAGGGCAATACCTTCGGAGGTCAGGATCAGGCGTTCCGGTATACTGGGCTTCTCGATTTTGGAATCGATCTCGACCTGGAGACCATGGCCCAGGTGAAAGGTCTCTGGGTTCACGCATCGGGCTCTTGGACGAGTGGACTAGACCTCACTCCGGATGTTGGCGCGTTCGCGCCCGTCAATGCCGTGTTCAGCGGCGACACCGTTCGCTTGTTCGAGATGTACATCGAAGAGCGCGTGCTCGATGACCGGCTATCGATTCGGGTGGGACGGATTTCGATAGGTTGGGAGTATGGCCTCGAGTATGATTACTTTACGCAATACCTAAGCGGAGCGTTCCGCCTGAACGTCTTCGCACTCGACGCAAGCGATCCGAACTTCAGCGTCATCCCCTATGCGAACTGGGGCGCCCGCCTGCGCTGGACACCGAACGAAAAGTGGCGTGTCCAGGCGTCGTGGATGAACGGGTTCCCACGAGACTTCGCTGACGACGACAAACGCGGTGTCGACTTCACCTTGAAGCCTAGGGAAGGCTCGTTCTTCATTCTGGAGGCGAGCTACCAATGGGTTCCCACCCCCCAAGGGCGGCGCGAATCCCCCGGAAAGCTTCCCGGTAGGATTACGTTCGGCGGCTACTACGACACGGGGTCGTTCGACAAGCTAGACGGCTCCGGCAACACCGAGCAAGTGCTCGGCAAGGCGTATGTCATCGTTCGCCAGAAAGTCTGGGAGCCGACATTCGCCTCGCCCCGAGGCATTGTGCTGTGGTCAGCGGGCACCGTCGGTGGAAAGCAGAGCATCGTGCCGGTTGCTTATTTCTGGAGCGGCGGTTTGGTATGGAAAGGCCCGTTCAGCAAACTCAAAGACGACACAATATCGTTCGGCTTCGCGAGTCAGTTCTTTAGCAAGGACCTGACCAATCAAACGGTCGAAACGGTGCTGGAGGCCGCGTACTCGTTCAACGTCACTACTTGGCTCACGATCACGCCCGACATTCAGTACATCGTCCGTCCAAGTGGCATGAGGAGTATCGACAACGCGCTGCTGGCTGGCGTGCTGGTGTACCTGACCTTCTAGTTCGCGGTGGGTTCGGTTTACTCGTCGATGCCCCCTTCGGTG
This sequence comes from uncultured Sandaracinaceae bacterium, assembly GCA_964476875.1. Classification (GTDB taxonomy): domain Bacteria; phylum Myxococcota_A; class Polyangia; order Polyangiales; family Houyiibacteriaceae; genus SG8-38. Next base: position 1,257 of record CAYZDM010000232.1, read on the forward strand.
CCTGGGGCAATGAGTGGGTCTCCCTCTTCGGCAGAGTCCATCTCCATGGCGCGCTCTTCTCCGCCGGTCTGCGCCATGTCCTCCGACATTTGCGTTCGCTCGGCCTCGTCGGGCGTCCCACCCGCGCAGGCTGTCCCGAAGAGCATCATTGTAGCAATCATGAACATACGAATCATTGGCTTCCCTTTCGCGTACGGTTGAGTCTACTCGCTGTCATCAGGATCGGCATCGGTGACGTCGGGGCGCTGCGTCTCGGGCCGATCACGTATGTGAAGGTCCCTCTGCGGGAAGGGGATCTCAACCCCGGCTTCTGTCAGCGCGTCGTTGATCGCTACCGTCACTGCGCTTGGCACCTCCAGAACGTCCGACGGGTCCATGAAGATGCGGAGCTCGAAGTCGAGAGAGCTCTCCCCGAATCCGCGGAACAGGGCCAGCGGGGCCGGGGTCTTGAACACTTTCTCGTTCTCTGCCGCGAGTCTTCGCAAAATCCCGAGCACCTTGTTTGGGTCGGTGCCGTAGGCGACGCCGACGGGGATAGTTACTCGTTGTCGTCGAGCGGAAAGCGTCCAGTTGACGACGCGCCCCGAGATCAGGTCTCCGTTGGGAACGATGACCTCGGCTCCGTCGAAGGTGCGAATCGTGCTCGCGCGAATGCCGATATTGCTGACGTGGCCGAGCACGCCATCGATTTCTACCTTGTCCCGCAATCGAACGGGCCGCTCCGTCAAGAGGACAAATCCAGACACGACATTGTTGACGATGCCTTGCAGGCCGAAACCGATGCCAACACCGAGCGCGCTCAATACGATCGTGAGCCGGTCGAACGAGACACTGAGAACCGACAGAGCGGCTACGAAGCCGATGACGATGATCGCGTAGCGCGTGAAGGTCGTTAGCGCGAACGGGACGCCGTCCTGCATGTGCAGGCGAGGCAGCAATTCTTCTTGCAAGACGAAGCTCACCAAACGAGACACCAACCAGCTGATCCACAGCACAACGAAGAACGCGAAGAAGTCCCCGAAGGTAACGCCCGTCTCGGCGAGCCCAACCCCTAAGTCTGCCGAAAGGGCGTCGCCAATCGTTCGCCCCATTCGTCGCCAGACCGACGTCATGTCGGTCAATGTCCAGGCGAAGAGGGCGACGGCGAGGATCCTGACGATGCGACTGAGTGTCTTGGCCGTGACATCTCGGTTTGCGCGAACCATTCGGAGCCCGTCTAGCTCGCCCGCGTAGACCCAGGTCGAGAGGAGTGCCTCGATGATGCGCGCGATAGCCATGCAGGCTGTGGCGGCGATGGTCCCGAGGATTGTCAGCATCGCAGCTTCCGCCGCGAAATACGTGTACCCGAGGACCGTCGCGCCGACGCCGACCACAGCGATGGCGAGCACGAGTCTGGTCCATAGGTTTGTTGCAGAGAACCAGAGACCTTGTCGGGAGCGCTTCGGAAGCTCCACGTGGCGCAGAAAGCGAACCATCCAGGCGGCCGCTCCGGCGGCGAGAAGCAACGCTATGAGCAATAGGGCGCGTTCGACGCCTGGATGACCCGAGACCAGCGTGACCACCACTTGGAGCGTCCCAAGAAGGCCAAGCGCGATGAGTGCGGGTCGGAAGCGGGGAACGAACTCCTTGAAGACGACGAACCACAACGGCGGCAACACGATCCAAGTGAGCACGATGATATCTACTGCGCGGTCTGGATGGAAGAGGCGGACGGACGCGAGGCCGAGCAGAAGCGCAGCGGCCCATGGGTGTCGGAGGGCTTCCGCTGCCTGGTCCTCCCATGGCATTCCGCCGCCTTGTTGTCGTCCATCGATCCGTGCAGTGACAACGTTGCGTGCCCGGACGAATAACCATCCGAGTAGCAAAATCAGCAGTGCCTGAATGACCAAAGGCTCGCGCTCGGTGCGGACGTAGTCCTCGATGTCAGGCCACGAGAAGCGGATGTCATAGCCCCCGCGGACATCGCCTGCCGGGTAGTCGTCGGGTTTCCAGATCGGAGGCTTCTGTCGCTGGAATAGACTGTCTGCCTGCACCCGGCGCTCGGCTCGAACTCGTTCCTCTGCGAGGCGGACATCGTCTCGCACATCGAGTACCCGCGACTGAAGCTCGAGGACCTCGCCCAACTTCTTGTCGAGCTCTTTCTGGCCCTCGCGCAGCCCCCGCAAGATCGACCCAGCGCGGTCTCGAAGTGGTTGAGGAATGGCCGCCGAGCTCACCGAGCGCAGAGCCCGTTTCCAGACCCCGATGTCCTCCTCGTTCTGCGTCGACAGCGTCTCGAGCTCGTTAGCGTAGAGGCTCAGCCTACTGATCTGCCCGACGATCCGAACGTCCAAGAGGTCGAGTTGGGTACGCAGAGTATTGAGCTCGGAGCTCATCATTCGACGCGCCTCGATAGCGCCGAGTCGTCCCGCGAGCGCCGCCTCTTCCGCTTCGATAGCGTCGAGCGAATCGTTGACTTCTCCGGCGACGTCGATTGCAGAAAGCTCTGCGCGAATTCGCGAAAGCCGCTCCTCCACAGCCTTCACCTGAACGGCGAAGTTGGCGCCGGTGACATCTTTTGGCTCTTGGGCCGTTTCGGTTTCCGGTGCTGGCTCCTCGGCCCGCGCCTCGGAAGTGCCGGCCACTACCGCGCCGAGCGCGAGTACAATCGCCACGCGGGCGAGCCGGATGCGTTGGACGTAGAGCCTCATCTTCGTTCGCGGGGACTACCCCAGGGCTGCCCCCTATGCCACCCAATCGACCTGGACAGAAGCGCGTGGAGCCTATAACTAGGCAGACATCCGGTTCCGATCGGTGCTGCCATGACACGGAAAGCAAAGAGGAGAACGATGATTGTCGTTGTGGTCGCGCTGTTTCACCTAACGGGCTTTGTCTCGTCCATCCACGCGGTCATGAGCACACGGACCTCGCAGGGTGCAATTGCGTGGGCGGTCAGTCTCAATACGTTTCCGTACCTTGCGGTTCCGGCCTACTGGGTGCTGGGGCGAAGCAAATTCCAGGGGTACGTCGTCGCGCGGCGGAGCAAGGATGGCCGCAACGATCGAATCGAGCAGGAGGCCATTGAGACAGTCGCTCCCTATCGAGTGCCTGCGGCCGAGCAGGTGGAGGCGGTGGTTGCAGCCGAGGGCTTAGCGCAGATGCCCGCGCTCGGCGGGAACAGCGTCGAACTTCTGATCGACGGCGACGCAACGTTCAGCAGCATCCTCGAGGGAATCGATGAGGCCAAAGAGTACGTATTGGTGCAGTTCTACATCGTACACGACGACGGCATCGGGCGGGCGCTACAGGAGCACTTGATCGCCAAGGCGAACGAAGGGGTGCGCGTGTACTTCCTCTATGACGAGATCGGCTGTCACGCGTTGCCCGATCGCTACAAGCAGGAATTGCGCGACGCCGGCGCGGAGATGGTCGAGTTCAACACTCGCAAGGGTCGGCGCAATCGCTTTCAGCTCAATTTCCGGAACCATCGGAAGATTGTCGTCACCGATGGGACGCGGGCCTGGATTGGTGGTCACAACGTTGGCGACGAGTACCTCGGCAAGAGTCCCAAGTTCGGCCACTGGCGGGACACGCACGTGCGCATCGAGGGGCCTGCCGTGTTGAAGGCGCAGATTTCGTTCATGGAAGATTGGTATTGGGCGACCGATTCGTTCCCCAAGCTCAATTGGGCGGCTCGAGCGGCGGCCGATGGGAGCGATGCCCGCGTGCTACTCATTCCCACCGGTCCTGCTGACGAACTCGAAACTGCCAACCTGATGTTCGTCCATGCGATCAACTCGGCGCAGAAGCGTATATGGATTGCAAGTCCGTACTTCGTCCCGGAGCACTCCGTCATCGTGGCGTTGCAGCTGGCGGGGCTTCGGGGCGTGGACGTCCGTATCCTGATCCCCGATGAGCCAGATCATCTGCTGGTGTACTTGGCCGCCTATTCGTATTTCGACGAAGCCGGTCAAACTGGCGCCAAGTTCTACCGTTACCAGGACGGCTTCCTGCACCAGAAGACGATGCTGATCGACGACGATGTAGCCACCGTCGGCACCGCGAACTTCGACAACCGCTCATTCCGTCTCAACTTCGAGATCACCGCGGCCATCGCCGACCCGGCCTTCGTGACCGAGGTCCAACACATGTTCGAGAACGACTTCGCCCACTCCCGCCTCATGCAACCAGGCGAGTACGACAAAAAACCCTGGTACTTCCGCCTAGGCGTCCGCCTAGCCCGCCTAACAGCCCCCATC
>CAYZDM010000233.1:0-5491 GCA_964476875.1 uncultured Sandaracinaceae bacterium
TCTGCTGTAAAAATCCGCCTAAACTACATTCAATCATTTTAGGGGCTCCGGGGTGTAGCCCCAAATTCGATGAAATCGGGCTGTTATTGGCCGCGAACCGCGAAACACAGTCGTGTTATAAGCCGGGCTCCCAGGAGGTAGAAGCATGAGAGCCATCATCGTTGCGTTGTTTCTGGTCGTTGCGTTCGTCGCCGGCACGTTCATCTCCGAAGCCAATCCGGTCGCCGCCGACGGCCCGCCCAAGAAGAGCCAATGGCAATACCAGTGCTTCGAGGCGAGCGGGGTAGCCGATGTCACCGCGCGCTCGAACAAGATGGGGGAGCAGGGCTGGGAGCTGGTAACTTCCGCCGGCACAAAAGGCGAGACGCTGTGGTGCTTCAAGCGTCCGCTCTGGAAGCCTGTGAAGTAAGCTCCGGCCAGGCTCGCTTCGGTCAACAAGTTGAGCTATTTGCATGATCGCGAGGGAGCTCCGCGTCGCCCATGTCGTTTTTGGATGATCCACAAGTCCGGCGGAACGTAGACCGACTCCCCATCGAGTTCGACGACTACGGGTTCGATCGATTCGGTTTGTCGAAGAAGACGCTCGTGCGCGCCTACTCACCGATGGCGTACATGTACCGTCACTACCTGAAGGTGACATCGTTCGGATTGGAGAACGTCCCACCAGAGGGGCGCGGTTTGATCATCTCAAATCATTCGGGCGGGCTCGGTGCCGACGCCGCCATGATCTTCACTTCCCTCTTGCTCAATGACGAGGCGCCTCGGCTGGGCCAAGGTATGGCTGAGTACTTCCTGACGCGGTCGCCGTTCGCGAGTCCCGCGCTGCGTAAACTCGGCCACCTAACCGGGCTACCTGAGCACGGCGACCAACTATTGAACGACGAGCGCCTGCTGATGGTGTTCCCCGAGGGCGCGCGCGGAGCCGGAAAGCTCTACAAAGATCGGTACAAGCTCGTTCGGTTTGGGACGGGGTTCGTGCGACTTGCCTTGAAAGCCGGCGCACCGATCATCCCCTGCGCGTTCATCGGAGGCGAAGAATCGTTTCCGCAGCTCTTCCACATCAAGTGGCTGGCGAAACTGCTCAATGGTCCGTTCGTTCCGGTAGCCCCTCAGTTGGTCCTTTTTCCGCTGCCGGTGGCCTGCCAGATCTACTACGGCCCGCCCATGCATTTTGACGGAGACGGATCGGAGCCCGACCACGTCATTCAACAGTATGTCGAGGAGGTTCGCCACGCTATGGAGCGACTGATCAGCACAGGGCTGGACGCTCGTCCGCGGTCCTTCATGTTTGAGCGGATGCCGGGTCCGGGGGAAGAGCGTAGTCCATGAAGATCTTGATCACTGGTATCAGCGGCACGCTCGCCCGCGGGGTGGCCTACCGGCTGGTTCGTCGCGGTCACAAGGTCATCGGCATCGATCGTCGGCCCTGGCCCGACGTCCCGGAAGGCGTCGAGATGCACCAGGTCGATATCCGCAAGCGGCCCGCGGAAGATGTCTTTCGGATCTCGCGTCCGGACGCGCTGATTCACATGGCGACGGTTACGCACTTCACCACCGACACCGAGGAGCGCTACCGCATCAACCTGGGCGGCACGAGGAAGCTGTTCGAGTACTGTCACGAGTACGGCGTGAAGCAGGCGGTGTTCGTGGGTCGCCACACGGTCTATGGCGCCACGCCAGACTCGCCGCTCTACCACACCGAGGAGGAGCCTCCCCTCGCGGGTGCAGCCTTCAAGGAGCTCGCGGACCTCGTCGCTGCGGATCTCTACGCGGGCAGCGCACTTTGGCGCTGGCCAGAACTCAACACCGCAGTGCTTCGACTCTGTTACTTCCTCGGCCCCAGTCACGGCGGCACACTCGCAGGGTTCCTCTCGAAAAAGCGCGTACCCCTCGTGATGGGCTTCGATCCCCTCTACCAGCTCATGCACGAATGGGATGCCGAAGAGGCGATAACCCTCGCAGTCGAGAATCAGCTCCGGGGCGTATTCAACGTGGCCGGCCCTCCTCCGGTTCAGCTGACGACCGTGTGCGAGGCCACGGGCAGGCGGGCGGTCCCCATTCCAGAGCCGATCTACTCCACGGTTCTAGGCCGCTTCGGCTTCCCTTACCTACCCGACGACGCCATCAGTCACGTGAAGTACCCCATTGTCATCGACAACACGGCCTTCGTCGAAGCAACCGGCTTCGAACCCCGCTACAGCGCCAAACAAACCATGGAAGGCTTCCGATGGAATTAAAGGGAACTGTCCCCTTTTTCCAGAATTAACCTTTGCGAAAGGGGGACTGTCCCCCTTTTTAAGGGGCGGGGTTTACGGCTTGTTCGCAGGCGACTTCGTCGTAGTCGGCGCCTGGGGTGCACGGGACGTAGGGGCCTTCGCCCTCGTCTTCGAAGTAGCTCTCGAGGGGGTCGTCGCTGAGGAGGTGGACGGCGAAGTCGTGGATGTTCATTTCGCCGTCGTCGGTGTCGATCTCGCTGCCGTCCCAGGCGAGCTCCGCGAAGTTGCCTAGCAGCACGAGCGGCGGGTTCTCTTCGAGACCCGGGATGGTGACGCAATGGCTGCTGTTGGTCTGGCGCCAGTAGGGAATGAAGTACGCGAGATTGTCGCTGGCAGGGGCGTCGTACTGAGCGCGAAGGAGCGCGATGTCGTCCCACCACGCGGTGTGGATCCCGGTACGGTCTGTGGAGACGTCCTCATCCAAGCCGACGCCGTCGCCGTTGTACTCCACCAGCATATTGTCCCCATCCAGGGTCCAGAAGCGTTCGTAGGAGTACAGGGAGAAGTTGTAGTCGAGGCGGAAGAAGGTGGTTGCCAAACGGTCATTCGGGAACTCTTCTGAGAGGACGCGGCTCAACTGGCCCAAATCGTCGGACAGCGCCTCAGCTTGAGGCACATTGTCGATCAGGGCGTCGCCGTCCCAGACCAACCGGACTTCATCTTGCAGGAACAGCGATCGCGAGGTCGGTTCCTGGCTCGGGTAGATCGGGCCAGAGTCGTTGAGGAGGTAGCCCTGCTGCACCCCGTCGATGCCGGTTCGAAGGAAGTAGTAGTTGATGATCGCACCGGCGCCGCCCGCACTGCAACCGCCAACGAATAGCTTCTTCTCCGGCGCTGCGCCGAACATGTCGTTGAGCATCTCGGTCATCTTGACCACATTGGTGTGGCCGATATGCGCGAAGACCTCGTCGGGCTCGATGCCGTCGGGATCTGCGTAGGTGTTGGTGATCGATCCAGCGTAGACGTCCCCCGTGCAGTAGGGCACGAACACCTTGTTCCAGTCGGCCATCGGGCTCACCGCCGGGTCGCTGTTCAGCAGCGGGTACACCTGGTTCACGTTGATCGGAAGCGAAGTGTCACCCAAATCGAAGTTGACGTGGACGTTCGCGTAGTCGTCGGGAAGCCCGTTCGGGTTCGCCGCGCCGCGCGCCCCACCACCAACACAGCTGTCGTAGTCCCAGCAGCCGCCGCCACCCATGAAGTACATCACGATGTTGTCGGAGGTTTCCGAGAACTCGACGTAGAACGCGTAAGGGCTGCCGTCGCTGCAGGTCGCGCCTTCCGGCTCGTACTTGACCCATGCTCCAAACTCAGGAGGGACAAACGTGCCGCCGCTTCCACCAGCGCCGCCTGATCCGCCAATCCCACCGGAGGCGCCAGTCCCACCAGAGCCGCCACTGCCACCGGCGGCCGTGCTGTCACTGCCGCAACCCGCGACAATCAATCCCAAAACTAAGGTACCACCAAGCAACAAACGGGTATTCATGCCGACGACATTATCATTGAATCTGGGTCAGTCGAGCGGCGAGTGCTCCCCCGGGCATGGACGATTCTTCGCTGCGGATCCTGCCGAATGGTAATCCTCGATTCATGGAGCCCCCTTACGAGCCGCCGCCCGGACCTGGACCAGGACCAGGACCCATCGAACCGCGACCGGTCGTACCGAGTTTCGCTCTGACGCGCGATTCGGCCACGCTCACCGATCTTCTCTCGAAGGCTTCGAGCGCCTGGTCCCGCGATCTCATGACCTGGGTGCTCGCCATGTTGCTGTACTGGCTGCTCGGCTTCGGAATCCCGGGGGCGCTGAGTTTCGGCTGGGGCTTCTTCAGCGCGTTCCAACAAGGAGGCGACCCCAGCTCAACCTTCGTGGCGGTCGACATCATGGTTCGGATCGCGATGTACGGCGTTCAGATGGTGCTGTCTGCGGTGTTCACGCTCGGAATCTGGGCCATGGCCGTTCGGGGACTGCACGAGAGGCCGATGAGCGTCGGGGTGCTCTTCAGCCAGCTGTCCAAGGTCGGCAAGTACATCCTTCAGTCTCTCGCGATGATGCTGGGTGTGTTTCTCGCGGTCCTGCCTGTCGTCGTGATCGTATTCCTGATGTTCGTTGGACCGGTCGATCTCGATACACCGATGACTGAGATCGTAGATGATGCAGGACGTCCACTCGCGATCGCGTTGCTGGCCCTCTTGCCGGTCTACATCTACGTCGCCACCGGTATTGCGTTCATGCAGGCGGAGCTTGCCTTCAACGACGACGCTGGACCCATCGACGCGATTGTGCACTCGTGGCGCATCGCGAACGGCAAACGCTGGAAGATCATCGGCGTGGGGTTGCTCGCAGCCCTGATCGCCATGGGGTCGGCCATGTTGTGCGGCGTGGGCCTCCTATTCGGCGCGCCGTTGGCCGCACTCCTGTTCGGTGCCCTCTACCTGGCGCTCCGAGACGGCGCCGACGTACCCTTGGCCAACACCGGCACTACGCTCGGCAGGCAGTACTAGCGGGGAGCCGCCGCGATGTTGCCGCCATCGACGGTGACGACACAACCGGTCGTGCTGGGCGCAAGCGCGAGACTCACAAATGCGCTTGCCACGTCCTCGGCGGTGACCTCCCGCCCCAACAGATTGGATCGGTAATAGGCGTCCGTATCGAGGCCACGCGCTTCGGCACGACGTCGAACATCCTTCTGGTCCAAGATGCCCGTGCGAATGCGGTCCGCGTTGACGGCATTGCTGCGCACGCCGATGTCGCCGCATTCGATCGCGTATTGCTTCATGAGCGCCACCACGGCCGCTTTCGGTATCGCGTACGCTCCGAATCCTTTGCCGGGATTGAAGGCGGCCTTCGAGGCATTGAACAGCAAGAAGCCGCCGGTGCCTTGCACCCGTAGGAAGCGCGTCGCGGCCGCCGCGAGATACTGATGGGCGAAGAAGTTCACTTCGAAGCTCTGCTTGAGATCGCCGGTGGCTACAGCGTCAATCGCCCCCTGCGGTGCAACACCGGCATTCGAGACGATCCCATCGAGTCCACCGAAAGCGCGGACGCACGCATCCAGACTGGAGCGCACGGCGGTCTCCTGCGTCACGTCGACCACCTCGAAGGACGCACCGATCGCCTCAGCGATCTCTCGAAGTGGCGCCTCGTCTCGGTCGGTGAGGTAGAGGCACGCCCCGGCATCGGCGAAGGCACGCGCAGTGGCTGCGCCGATCCCGCG
>CAYZDM010000234.1:0-5481 GCA_964476875.1 uncultured Sandaracinaceae bacterium
ACCCCAGCTCTTGCAGGCGAAGGACCTACTGGGCGTTGCTCAGACCGGGACGGGGAAGACCGCCGCGTTCGCGTTGCCTTTGCTGCAGCGTTTGAACGACGAGAACACCCGCCCCAAGCCCCGCCGACCGCGGGCGCTGATACTCGCCCCGACGCGCGAGTTGGCACTTCAAATTCACGAGGAACTAACCAGCCTCGGACGACACACCAAGCTGCGTCACGCCTTCATCATTGGCGGGGTCAGCGCGAATCCTCAGATCCGGAGTCTCGCCCAGGGCCTCGACGTTCTCGTCGCAACACCTGGCCGCCTCTTGGACTTGGCCGGGCAGCGGCACGTCGACCTTTCCGAGGTCTCCGTACTCGTGCTCGACGAGGCCGACCGGCTTCTCGACATGGGGTTCGTTCGCGATGTGAAGCGCATCGTCGCGCTGACTCCCAAGAGCCGTCAGTCGCTTCTGTTTTCCGCCACCATGCCCAAAGAGGTCGCTGCGCTCGCACGCGAGCTGCTCAAAGACCCGATTCGCGTGGACGTATCGCCGAAGCAAATGACCGTGCAGCAGATCGACCAGCGGGTCGTCATGGTCGACAACGGTGACAAGCAACGCATGCTCGAACACTTGTTGCGCGGCGACGAGGTATCCCGAGCGATCGTGTTCACTCGCACCAAGCACGGCGCGAACAAAGTGGCGCGCAAGCTCGAGAACGCTGGCATCGGCGCGGAAGCCATTCACGGCAACAAGTCACAGAACGCTCGTCAGCGGGCGCTGCAAAACTTCAAAAACGGAGACGCTTGGGTTCTGGTCGCCACCGATATCGCTGCACGCGGCATCGACATCGACGCGGTTTCCCATGTGTTCAACTACGAACTCCCCCACGAACCCGAAAGCTACGTGCACCGCATCGGCCGAACAGCCCGTGCGGGTGCGACCGGAGCGGCTTGGTCCTTGGTAGATCCTTCGGAACGCAACCGGTTACGCGCAGTCGAGAGGCTGATCAAGTTCTCGCCCGAACAGGTTTCGGTCGAGCTTCCGCCTCGCGACCCGGCGCAGGTGAATCAAGCGAGTCGGCCGGAACCTCGGAACCCCGCTCGCCCCAACGGTGGGCAGCGGCCCGGTGGGCAACGGCCCGGTGGACAGCCCCGTCGGCGTCGCAGACGTCAGCCAGCCGCGTAGACAAACACGTCGCCGATTTTGCGCGACTTCAACAATCAACGCCGCCGCGCTTCCCTCACAGGATGTCGGCGGCGTTGCTGTATCCGGGACACCGCCTCCAATGATCACTGTTGGCTAGTCTGGTCGAGTATGGCATCAATGCAGCGACGTTCGGCATGTTCGACCCTGCGAGTCCGCAAGCGAATGCCAACGCCGAACTGTTCATCGTGGTCCTCGTGGTGTGCGCGCCGCATTGCCCCGAAAACACTATGGGAGTCGAGCGCGCGCCGCGGCGGTTGCCCGCCCGAATGTCGCGGCTATCCTTCGGCGCCCAATGAGCCTTGTGGTACAGAAATACGGCGGCACGAGCGTGGGTTCGCTGGACCGAATCCGCATGGTCGCGGAGCGCGTTGCCGGGACCTATCGTGAGGGCCATCAGGTGATCGTCGTCGTGAGCGCGATGGCTGGAGAAACCGACAAGTTGTTGAGCATGGGCTGGGCGCTGTCGGACGGACCGGCCGAGCGCGAAATGGACGTGCTGGTTTCGAGTGGCGAGCAGGTGAGTGCCGCTCTTCTCGCGATTCAGCTGAACGAAATCGGTGTGCCAGCTCGCTCGATGCTGGGTCACCAAGCGCGCATCTTGACCGACAACGTGTATCGCAAGGCCCGCATTCGCACCATCGATGGGACTGGGCTTCGCTCCTCGCTCGAAACGGGCAATGTTCTGGTCGTCGCAGGCTTTCAGGGCACCGATGCCTACGGGAACATCACGACGCTGGGACGCGGGGGTTCGGACACTTCCGCAGTCGCGATTGCCGCGGCGGTCAAAGCCGACGTCTGCGAAATCTGCACCGACGTCGATGGCGTGTACACAACCGACCCCGGCGTGTGCTCGAACGCCCGGAAGATCAACCGCATCAGTTACGAGGAGATGCTCGAGCTCTCCTCGCAAGGGGCCAAGGTCCTGCAGATACGTTCGGTGGAGCTCGCGATGAAGCACCGCATGACCTTGCACGTACGCTCGAGTTTCTCGAAAGAGGAGGGAACGATCGTGACCAACGAAGAACACCTACTCGAAAAAGTGATCGTGGCTGGCGTCGCGGCAGACAAGAAAACCGTGAAGTTGACCGTACGCGCGCTGCCGGATCATCCAGGCGTCGTCGCGAGTGTGTTCGAGCCGCTGGCCGAAGCGAACATCTCCGTAGACATGATCATTCAGAACGTGTCCAAGGCTGGGCACACCGACCTGACCTTCACCGTGAGCCGTGAAGACGCAGACGACGCCGAGGAAATCGCGAAGAAGCTCGTCGCAAGCGTCGATGCGGAGGGCGTCGTGCGCGATGATTCGGTGGCCAAGGTGTCGATAGTCGGGGTTGGGATGCGCAATCATGCAGGCGTAGCGGCCCGAATGTTCCGTCTCCTCGCGGACAACAGCATCAACATCGAGGCGATCAGCACGAGCGAGATCAAGACCTCCTGCCTCATCGACGCAGCCCACGCCGACCGCGCCGTAGTCGTGCTCCACGACGGCTTCGAGCTCGAGAAACCCGCTGGCTAGTCCGCCGGACGGGGCCACGTCCCAAGAACGGGACAGGGCCACGTCCCAAGAAGGGGACCCACCAGGGCGCGTGACAAGCAGGAGAGGCACTCATTGATTAGGCAGGGCCTCTGGAGCCGCATAGAAGTATCCCACCTCGCCCCGTTTTGGTATCGTGCGCCCACCCAAACAGAAGGAATCGGAACAAATGAGCACAATTCTCAGATACACGGTCATTGGAACGGCGATGCTGGCGCTCAGTCTTTCGGCAGGATGCAAAGACGACGCGAGCCCAGCGGCCCAGAAAGTGACCTCAGGGGCGGAATCCGGCGGCCAAGCCGGTGCTGAGGCTGGTGTTGCGGCGGGCATGGAAGGCGGAGCCAAAGAAGGCGCCAAAGAAGGCGGCACCGAGGGCGGCAAAGCAGCAGCCTCCGAAGTCGTCAACTAGTGACACCGGGAACCTACGATGAATTCAAAGAAGTCGGGGGGACCCAATCTCAAGATGGTCGCCGGCAGCGCCGCGCTCTTATGCGTGGTGCTTGTCGGCGCCTCTTATTTTCTTAGGGACGGGGACCAGGGCGCCGAAAGCGAGCCGCCTGCCTCCCAAGCCCAGGCAACCACGGAGGCTGTGGCAGCCTCGAGGCTTGAGCCGCTGCTGAAACGCTGTGAGCAAGTGTTCAATGAGGATGCTGGCGGCGGCCGAACCAAGACCCGCTGCATCAGGAAGGCGCATCCGGCTTTCATGATGGAAGTCGTGGGCGCGGGCGACGAGGTGGACAAGGCCAGCCTGATGGTCCCGATGCGTGGAACCACGGACACGATTTTCGAGCGGATCATGGTCGGGCTCGAGTTGTTCAGTCTCGTGGCAGGCGCCGAACCAGCTTCGTTTTTGCCAAAGGACTACCTCGACGGTATTGGCGTCCGCGAGACCAGCTTGGTCTTTCAGGGCCGCACCTACATGACGCAACGGGTGGCGAGCGTGGGGCTCATGTTCGCCGTTCTACCCGAGTCGCGCGACCCTGCGGTCGAAAACTGAGTCCATTTAGCCTCGGTTTGTTGTAGCCTCTTGGCCCATGAAGAGAACTACAGCTTTGGCGCTGGGGCTCGGGGTGCTTGCGGTGGCATTGATGTCCGCGGTTCTTCTGAGCCCTCGGCTCGAATTCATGCTCGGCGGCAGTTTGGTGAACCTCGGGTTCCGGCTGCAGGATCGTCTCGACAAATTCGATTTCGAGCATGACGACTCGATCTCCCCCGGCGAGATCTGGCGGGAGCTCGAGATCCAGAACGACCTCGCAGCCGACGTGCGCGACCGTTTTCCGCGTACTGCGCGGCATCCTGTCGTCGCTGTGCTCGCCTGCATGGACGCTCGCATCGACACCAGTGAGCTCGTCGGAGACACACGCCGTTACTACTACGTGGTCCGGACCGCGGGTTCGGTGCTTTCGCCTGCGGAGCAAGAGATGCTGGAGCTCGGAGTGGTCAACGGCGTCAAGCTTATCCTTCTGACGACGCACACCGATTGCGCTGCGGAGGCTGCAGCCGCCGATCCCAAAGCGAGGGAGAAGTTCCCGGCGCTGATCTCGCTCATGGACGAGCGTCAACTCCGAGTCGAAGAGTTCATGGCGCGCCCGGCCATACGTGACGCCATCGCGGCCGGGAAGCTCGAGATCAAGCACGCGCGCATCGATACGGCCACCGATCGGCTCATCGTCCACGATGACCACGAGGGCGTGTACTGATCGAGTGACCGTCCGCGCTACTTCAAAGCCACTTGTCGTAGCGCGCTCGCCGCGAGGTCGAGGTTAGGGCGCGACGCTTTCCTGGTGTCGACGGGTTGCCCGTCCACCCAGGTGCCTAGTACTTCGATGTCCGTCAATTGCTCTGGCGCTGTGTCGAACGGGTTACGGGACAGCAAAACTAGATCGGCGGCCTTTCCGACCTCCAGTGAGCCTCGGTGCGTCTCGACACCAAGCTGCCGTGCCGCGTTCGTCGTCATCGCTCGAATCGCCTGATCGACACTCAGTCGCTCCGACGGCGCCATCGGGTCGCCCCCCTTTCGCGGGATGCGCAGGATGGCTGTCCGTATCACCCGGAGTGGGTCGATGGGGGTCATCGGGTTGTCGCTGTGAATGGTGGCCAGGTGCCCCTCTCGGAATGCGGTCCCCACAGGCATGTACCGCTCGACCCGATCACCGACGAGCTCGGGGAGGCGGTCGCCGTAGTAGTAGATGTGATCCGTGAAGAAGCTCAACTCGAAGCCAAGGGCCTTGGCGCGTTGGATCTGCTCAGTGGTGATCAGCGCGTTGTGCTCTAACCGGTGTCGATGGTCGTCCCAGGGGTCGTCCTTCAGGACCGCTTCGGCTGCGTCGAGGACCAACTGCACTGCGCGTTCTCCCTGGGTGTGTACCGCGATGTGATAGCCGGCGCGATGGTATCGGCCGAACTCCTCCGTAAAATTAGCGAGCTCGTAGTTGAGCGGCCCCATGTGACCAGGCGGCAGATGAAGCTGGTCGCGAGTTAGCGCGCTGTCTTCGTAGGGCTCGGCCAGTGCCGCGCCTCCTGTGTACGGGGAGCCGTCCATCCAGAACTTCACGCCACGAAGCTCGAACCGGGCATCGTGATTGTCGCCCGGCTTCTCGTCGAGATCGATCTGGTCGGGCAATCCATAAACGACGCTGCGTACCGGCACATGTGGGTCGTTCGCCATCTCATTCAGCAGGCCCACCGGATCTTCGGCGCGACCCACGACGCCCAGCACGCCGATTGTCGTGAACCCCGCGCGCGCGTAGTCCGC
>CAYZDM010000235.1:0-5469 GCA_964476875.1 uncultured Sandaracinaceae bacterium
TGCAGATCCCTCGGGTACGTCGCCATGCTCACCTCTTGTAAAACGGGGTCCTCACTACCACGGCGTCCACGACCTTGCCACGGATCTCGATGCCTAAAGTTGTCCCGGCTTTTCCGAGCGCCAGGGGCACATAGCCGAGACCAATGTTCCGTCCAACCGTCGGCCCCGGGGACCCACTGGTGACCTCACCGACGGGCGAGCCATCGGCCACGATCGGGTACCCATGACGTGCAATTCCGCGGCCGGTCATCTCGAATCCCACGAGCCTCCGGGTCAGGCCGGCAGCCTTGAGCGTCTTGAGGGCGTCTCGGCCAACGAAGTCGCCTGCATCGAGCTTGACCACCCAGCCCAGGCCGGCTTCGAGTGGATTGGTGCTCTCGGTGATGTCGTTTCCATAGAGCATGAGCCGGGCCTCGAGCCGAAGCGTGTCTCGTGCTCCAAGTCCAACTGGTTGCAGGCCGTGTGGCTTCCCGGCTTCGAGGAGCGCCTTCCACAACGCCACGGCGTCCTCGCTTGAGCAGAACAACTCGAAGCCATCTTCACCGGTGTAGCCCGTGCGTGCCGCCCAGAGCTCGACGCCGGCCACAGTCGCACGGATCACATGAAAGGACGCAAGCTCCAGCACATCTCCCGAGCCGCTAAGGTTCCGCATCACTTCGACCGCGTTCGGCCCCTGCAGCGCGAGAAGCGCCCAGGCGTCCGACACATCATTCCAAGGTGTGCCGAGGCTCAGGTTCTTGGCAAAGTGACCGATGATTTTCTCGCGGTTGGACGCGTTGCACACGACGAGGATCTTCTCATCCTCCAACCTGTACACGATGAGGTCGTCGAGGATGTGCCCCCGTTCATTGCAGCACGCCGTATAGAGTGCCTTGCCGGTTTCGAGCTTCGACACGTCATTGGTGACGAGTCGATCGACCGCAGCGACCGCCTGTGGGCCCTCGACGAGGATCTCGCCCATGTGGGACACGTCGAAGAGACCGGCGTGTTGGCGGACGGCCTCATGTTCCTTCTTGATGCCTTCGTACTGGACCGGCATGCGCCAACCGGCGAATGGAACGAGCCTTGCGCCAAGCGCTCGATGCTCGTCGGTGAGTGAGGTTTCGCGGAGTGTTTCAGACACGTTGGCGAAAGCTTAGGGATCGATGGCCCGCGCGCAACCGCCGGCCGACGCGGTCGATATGGGCGCGATGGTTCTCGGCGATACCCTTTGTTTGTGTCGTGCTGGGCAGCGCGTCCGCACCTTCCCTCTAGGAGTCGCCCCAGTCGAAGTGGGGTCCCACCCCGATTGCGACATTGTCATTCATTCCGCCGAGGTGCCCGCGCGTGCGCTTCTCGTTCAGCCACACGGGGGCACGGTCTATGTCTACGATCTCGTCGAGGCCCCAAGCCTCCGGTCGCGCTCAGTCATGCCGATCGAGCACGAGTTCACGGTCGGTGGGGGCTATTCCGTGGAGCGGCTCAAAGCCGCGCCGGTTGCGCTCGAGCCCAGTCGGACGGAGCCACTCCGTCTTCGCGGGACAGAGTCACGATCGATGTCTCTGGTGGGCGGGCACGGCTCGGATGCGCGGGTATTTCATCTGGGGGCTGCCCCTATCTCGGTCGGCGCGGCGAGTGACAATGGCATCGCTTTGTCCGATCGCGCGGTCAGTCAGTACCACTGTCGAATCGAGCCCTCGGTCAGGGGCGTATCGATCCGCGACCTCGACAGCACCAATGGCACTTGGGTCGACGGCGTCCGTGTTCGCCGGCATGAACTCCGCCCGGGCGGAGTCGTGCGCGTTGGTCGGACTGCGCTCCGTGTCGCTGCTCGTGGCGGCAAATCCGCGAACGAAGCCACGCTAGAGTCCGGCGCCATGCTTTCCGTCATGGCAGAGGTTGATAGGTTCGCCACGCTGCCCTGGCCTGTCTTGGTTCGCGGTGAAACAGGGGTGGGCAAGGAGCACGTCGCGCGCGCGCTGCACGAGCGGGGGCGGCGCAAGGAGGGTCCCTTCGTTCCACTCAACGGCGGCGGACTCCCTCGCGATCTGATCGAGAGCGAGCTCTTTGGGCATGAGCGCGGGGCCTTCACCGGAGCGGTTCAGGCCCACCGAGGCGCGTTCGAGCAGGCCCACGGCGGGACGCTGTTTCTGGACGAGGTTGCCGAGCTCCCAGCGGACCTTCAAACACGGCTCCTGCGTGTGCTCGAAACCTGGCGCGTTCGCCGCGTGGGCAGCGAGGCTGGGCGCCGAGTCGACGTTCGGTTGGTCTGCGCAACGCATCGGGATCTGCGGCAACTGGTGCAGGCCGGGCGATTTCGAGCGGACCTGTACTACCGAATCCACCGGCTCGTCATCGAGGTGCCGCCACTCCGCGCGCGCCCCGATGATGTTGCTGCACTGGCGGAGCACTTCCTTCGTCAGATGGCATCCGCGGTCGGGGAGCGTCGCCTCGGCTCAGAATCTCTTGCGCGCCTGCAGCGGTACCCTTGGCCGGGCAACGTTCGCGAGCTGCGCAATGTGCTCGAGGTTGCTGCCGTCGATTGCGACGCTGACCTGATCGACCTCTCCGCCATCGATCGGGCGCTCCGTCGTATCGCGGAGCCTCGCGAGCATCGACCCCCGGCCGACGTCCTTCGCGAGGCGCTAGAGCAGTACGGCGGCAACATGTCCGCGGCCGCACGGGCGCTGGGTATTCCGCGGTCGACCCTACGCGACCGCCTGGCCTCGCCGGATCGCGAAGGCTAAGCGTGGCGTCGGCGTGATTCTTTCAGGCGGCGAACACGCAAGTCCACGAGATCCTGCGCGACCCGGTAAATCCGCGCGAGGCCGGTCGATTTGGAGTGGCCAGACCGACGAGGACGGCATGCGATGGTCACCACCGTGAACGGGACCGCTGCCCCCAACATCCGGATGGGAAACTCGAAGTTGAGAAAGAACGTGTCCGGTACCAGTTGATCGGCATCGAAAAGCGGACGGCGGAAGAGGTACGGACCGTCGCTTTGCATCCGGACGCCGTGAATCATTCGGATCAACGCGCGGACCCCCGCCGACAGAACCTTTCGGTGGAGGCCATCGTCTCTGTGGTCGTACAGGCTGAACACCACATCGGCTTGCGCGTCGCGCGCGGCTTCCCGAAGCGTTCCGATCGCGTCCGGTGCGATCTGGCCATCCGCTGGCAGAAAGGTCACCCAGCCCCCGCGGGCCACGCGGACACCGGACTTGAGAGCCGCGCCGATGCCGCGGTTGCTCGCATGTCGTAGCAATTGATGGGGAGTCCCGGCGAGTGCGCTCGCAGCTTCCGACGAGGTTCCGTCGGTGGAACCATCGTCGACGAACACGATCTCGGAGGACGGTTCGTGTGCCACCAGCCATTGACGAAGCTCCGTCAAGACGGGTGCGATGTTGGCCTCTTCGTTGAACGCAAAGATGATGACGCTGAGATCTGGCTCGTTCATTCGGGACGCTGCCTAGTAACCTTGGCCGGTACGCCCACCGCGACGGAGTAGGGCGGCACGTCTTCGGTCACGACCGCCCCGGCGCCGAGCTGAGCGCCTTTGCCGATCCGAACGCCCGGAAGCACGATAGCGCCCACCCCGAGATCACAATCGTCTTCGATGACCACCGGCGCAAACTCGATCGGCGAATTCAGGATCGGAATGCTCCGGCCCGCCTCGGCATGAAATGAGGTGATGATCCGTACGGCGGGGCCGATCCCGACGCGGGCCCCAATCTCGATGCCGCCGGCGCTGTGCAGAAACGCTTGCGGACCGATCCAGGTTTCGTCGCCGATTCGCATGAGGCCCTGATGGTAGCCCTTGAGGATGGCGTTGTGCCCAACGTAGACGTTCGCCCCGAGTTCGATGTTCTCGGGATGAAAGATCAGTACCCCGGCCTCGAAGACGCAGTCCGGGCCGCAACGCCTGAGCTGGTCGGCGCGAAAAGAGCCGTCGCCATGACTGACGTTTCGCATCGTTCAGAGGTTAGCAGGAGAGGCCGCTAAGGCCGCAAACTTCGGGCGCCCCGGCGCTTGACTAGGTAGGCGGCGAGGAGGCCCACGCCGGAGGCGGCAATCCAGGCGGGCACGGCGAGATATCCGGCGTAGCCCAGAAGGTTCGGCGCGAAGGTGGAGTCTCGCGCCATGAACGCTACGAAGAAGATGAGAGTCGCGTTGAAGAAGAAGCGGCCAAGCCCGCGCTTTCGTGCGTAGATGGCATAGCCTCCAAACCCCACGAGAAGCAGAAGGAAGAGGCCGTTCTCGAGTGACCACCAACCGAGCGCCCGCCCGCGGCCCCTGTCACCCGTCGCGATTGGACCGGTAGACCGAGGAGTCGCTCAGTCACGACCGATCGGACCCTAACGCGACCCGGAGCTCGTGGAGCAGTTCCGGGGCGCCTTGCTCGACCAAGTCTCGAAGCGATGGGAGGAACGCCGCCACCTCCGCCGCTTGGTCTTCGGGCACCGCCAGGGCAGGGCGAGAGCCGAGCGCGTCGGTGAGCCGTGCCAACACGAACGACGGGTCGGAGTAGTCGCGCGGCGCGCCCCACAGAGTGAGCCTCGTGTGCAGCTTCGAGAAGGCACGGCCCTCGTCCTTCCATTCGAGCAGCGCGTCGACCTCGAGATCGAGCGCGGCGAGATAGTCGTCGATATGCGCCTGGTTCCTCGCCAGCCATCCGTCGAGGAACATCTCGCTGGCCACGTGGCCCACAGCGCGAGCCGTTCCTCGCCGAACTCCTGCGTTGGCGAGTGCGTCGAGGGAGCGCGCGCAGAACGAGAGAAAGATCGGTGATCGGTGAAACGCTTCGTCGGTGCGGTGATGCAAGTCGATCCCGCGCTCGATGTCCAGGTCATGGACAGCGATCAGAGGGACACGCACCATCGTCTCGAAGTCCGGCAGCATGCTCCCGAAGAGGTGCTGGGCGCGATTGTCTTGCCAGCTGGCCACAACCGTGTGTCCGAAGAAATTCACAGCTCCAGTTCCTTTGCGACACGGTCGATCCCGTTTGGCCCGGTCAGCTCTGCGCTCCCGCATCGCCAGCTTACGCCTGGCTCGCTCTTGAACCAGGTTCGCTGCCTGCGCGCGTAGATGCGAGTAGATTTTCGAACTAGTCGTCTCGTGTTTTCGATCGGGACGTCGTCGCGAACATGGGCCAGGATCTCACGGTAGCCGACGCTCCCGAACGGGCGGATGTCGTCCCCCCATCGCGCCCGCAGCGCGCGCACCTCGTCGATCCAACCTGAATCGAGCATCGATTGAACCCGTCGTTCGATTCGAGCGCTGTGCTCCTCCCGATCCATGTCGAGGACGACGAGCGAGGCTCGGTACCGCGGTGTTCCGAGGGCGTGTTGGGCGCGGAGGGTGCCGAGGGGCGTGCCGGTTTGCTCATAGACTTCGAGGGCCCGCACGATGCGCAGGGTGTCATTCGGATGCACCGCGTCGGCTGATATCGGATCGACACGGCTCAATCTCGCGTGGAGTGCGGGCCCACCT
>CAYZDM010000236.1:0-5454 GCA_964476875.1 uncultured Sandaracinaceae bacterium
CAAATACGATCGCGCGGAACACGACTATCCCAAAGAGCTCGACATGCTGGCTGCCTTGATGGACGGGCTAAGCGCAGGCGGCGGGCAGACGGGTGCTGGCGTCGAGACGCTTCAGCGGGATGACGCATCAGAAGACGGCGTGCGCAATGGCGGCAACATGACTACGTGCCTCGGGATGACCGAGCTGTGCTGGGGTGACGTCGGTCTGGCGCTGTCGATACCGCGTCAGGGGCTTGGCAACGCTGCGATCATGGCGGTTGCGAACGACGAACAAAAAGAACGTTTCGATGGGGTCTGGGCGGCGATGGCCATCACCGAGCCCGGTGCGGGATCCGATTCCGCGAATATTCGCACGACTGCACGCCTCGACGGTGATGAGTGGGTGCTGGACGGCGAGAAGATCTACGTCACTGCGGGTAGCAGGGCCGATGCGGTTGTCGTCTGGGCGACTCTTGATCGCAATCTCGGACGCGCTGCGATTAAATCGTTCGTCGTGCCGCACGGGACACCGGGCATGGAGGTCGTGCGCCTCGACAAGAAGATGGGCATCCGCGCCTCGGACACCGCAAGTATCACCTTCACCGATTGCCGAGTTCCGAAGGAGAACCTGCTTGGTACATCCGACATCGACACCAAGAAGGGCTTCAGCGGTGTCATGCAGACATTCGACAACACCCGACCGGTCGTCGCGGCGATGGGGGTCGGTGTGGCGCGGGCGGCCCTCGAACAGGCCCGTGATCTACTTGGGCGTGAGGGTGTCAAAGTCCGCTACCATGGGGCGTTGTTGTCCAAGCGCGCGGTGGAGGCCGAGCTCATCCGGATGGAAGCGGAGTGGGAGGCGGGTCGTCTGTTGATGCTCAAGGCCGCGTGGATGGCTGACAACGGGATTCCGAACTCGACCGAGGCCTCGATGTCGAAGGCGAAAGCTGCGCGCGTCGCCAATGAGATCACGCTCCGTTGTGTCGAGCTTTGCGGAGGGCTGGGTTACTCCGAACGAGAGCTGCTCGAAAAGTGGGCTCGCGATTCCAAGATTATCGATATCTTCGAAGGCACGCAGCAGATTCAGCTGCTGATCATCGCTCGACGACTTCTCGGCAAGCGGTCGTCTGAGCTCCGCTAAGGGAGGACGTCATGGAGATCAGCGGCATTGCGCACACGTTTGTAACGGTCGCTGATTTCGAGCGGGCGCGGGCGTTTTACAGCAACCTTCTGCCGTTCCTCGGGATGACGAACGTCATGGACATTCCCGGAACCTACTACTGTGTCGGCGGCCGAACCGGCTTCGCGATTCGCGAGACCACCGAGAAGAATCGCGGCGAGCGCTTCGATCAACAGCGGGTCGGCCTCCATCACATCTGCTTCCGCGCCAAGACGCGAGAAGGCGTCGACGAAGCCTACGACTTCCTCAAAGAGCTAGGCGCCGAGATCATCCACGCCCCCGAAGAAGCCATGTGGGCCCCAGGCTATTACTCCGTCCTGTTCGAAGACCCCGACGGAATCCGCCTAGAAATCAACCACGTCCCCGGCAAAGGCCTCCTCAAATAAAAGGGGTCAGGCCCCTTTTTGAAAGGGTTAATTCGGTGCCTCAGCGGTACGTTGACCCTGACTTTTAACCCTTTGTAAAAGGGGTCTGACCCCTTTTCTTGTTAGGGGGTTTTTAGGCGGTAGCGGTTGTTGGATTTTTTGATCTGGCAGGGGTAGTCGTAGAGGTCGGTTAGTAGGGTGTCGGTGAGGACGTCGTCCAAGTGGCCTGCGGCGATGGCGTGGCCGTCTTTGAGGAGAAGGGCGTGCGTGCAGTGCTTGGGGATTTCTTCTACGTGGTGACTCACCAGGACCAGGGTGGGGCCGTCTCTCTTGGCGCACAGTCGGTCTACGTCGGTGATCAAGCGCTCACGCGCGCCGGGGTCTAGTCCTGCGCATGGTTCGTCGAGGATCAACAAGTCGGGCTTTGTGATGAGTGCTCTGGCGATCATCACGCGTTGTTTCTCTCCCTGAGAGAGCACCCCGTAGCGCTTGTTGCGGATCGAGTAGGCGCCGATTCGCCGGAGCGCGTCGTCGGCGCGAATCAGGTCCTGAGGGCTGAGCTCGTGCCAATTGCCGATAGTGGCGTGAATGCCGGTGGCAGCGACTTGCCGTGCGCTCTGCCGCGCCGGGAGCCACTCGAAGAGTGCCGAGCTGACCCATCCGATCCGCTCCTTGAGCGCCCGCATGTCGCACTTCCCGTGGGTCTCGCCCAAGACCGCCACGCGTCCTCGGCTGGGCCACTCGTAGCCTGCCACGATGGACAGCAGAGAGCTCTTCCCCGCGCCGTTCGCACCGAGAACCGCCCAATGTTCCCCCGGCATCACCTGCCATCGGATGTCCCGCAGGATGTCGACGCCGTCTCGGGTGAATGTTTCGACGTGAAGATCGAGGGCCGGATGCACCGTAAAAGCCTAGCATCGCGATTGCTCCTGCGGTTGCGCGCTTGGTCCTTGATGCGGCGACCGATGTGGGGTCCAATGCGCCCACATGCGATTTCATCCCGGTTGCTTCGCGTTCTGCCTGGTTCTCACGGCTCACCAAGCCCAAGCCCAGGACCCCCCACCCATCCGCATCGAAGGCACTGTGCCTGAAGGTCCGGAGACACACTTCTTCGTGCCGTTCGATGTTCCTGAAGGCATCGTCGAGATCGAGGTGCAGCACGAGAACCTCACGCCGGGCAATGTACTCGACTGGGGACTCGACGACCCCAACGGTTTCCGGGGATGGGGCGGAGGCAAAGGCCAACCCGCCATCGTCGGTATTCAATCAGCCCTGCCCAGCTACGTGCCCGGTCCGATCCCAACGGGCACCTGGGAGGTCGTCATCGGTAAGGCAAGAGTCGTCGAGACGCCCGCGCTCTATGCGATCGACATCATCCTTCGAACCGAGCCGACCCTCGAGCCGCAACCACGCGCCCCGTACGAAGACCCTGGCGTGCTCGACACGGAGGCGCGTTGGTATGCCGGCGACTTCCACGTGCACACCACCGAGAGCGATGGCCGACCAACCATGCGCGAGGCACTGGAGTTCGCTCAATCCATAGGACTCGATTTCGTCATGCTGTCCGAGCACAACACCAACAGTGGCATCACATTGTACGGGAGCTTGCAGCCGGATTTCCCGAACCTTCTCATGGTGCCTGGGATGGAGTGGACGACATACTCCGGACACGCCAACGCGATCGGATCGGTTGATTGGGTCGATCAGAAGGTCGGCGTGCGCGGTGTCAGCGTCGAAGGAGCGATTCAGGCGTATCACGACCAAGGTGCGCTGTTCTCGATCGACCATCCGACGGTTCCTGGTGGCAACTTCTGCATTGGTTGCCCCTGGGAGATCGAGGTCGATGTCACGACCGTCGATGGCCTGGAGGTGCAAGGCGGGATCTGGGACGCGATCGACTACTGGGAGACGATGTGCGCCGATGGGTCGCACGCGACCGCAATCGGAGGGAGCGACGACCATGAGGGCGGCCAGGGAAGCGGCGTGCTCTACAGTCCCATGGGGATGCCGACAACCATGGTCTATGCGGAGGACCTGAGCGTAGACGCGATTCTCGAAGGGGTTCGCAGCGGACGGACAGTCATCAAGGTCGACAGTCCCGACGGTCCGATGCTCGAGACGGAGCTCTCTGGGGAGCGGATGGGCAATACGGTCTTCGCCGAGACCGCCACCCTGTCCGTGCTAGTCACCGACGCCGCCGGAGACACACTGCAGGTGATCAAGAACGGGGCGCGCTTGGAGAGCGTCCCCATCACGACCGATCCGTTCATGCACGAGACCGAGGTCGTCGCACCAGCCGAAGGCGAGGACCGGTACCGACATCAGATCGTGTTCGGCAATGATCCAAAGGCCATAGGCAGCTACGTTTGGCTACGGGCGCCAGGCGAGACGCCAGACGGCGGTGTCCCCGACGGCGGGACGGACGCTGGAATGGACGGAGGGACCAACCCGGGGTCGAGTTCGAGCGGTTGCAGCTGCAGAATCAACAGCGCGTCCGACTACGACACCGCGTTCGTCTTGGCCGTGCTCGGTTTGGGCGTCTGGGTCTTGCGACGGCGAAGCACGTGACGAAGGCGGGAACGCTCGTCGCGTTCTCTTTCCTCGAGCATCCGCTTCAACGAGCTCAGCTCGGCGGTCAGCGCCGGTTCGACACGAATCTGTAGCGTGTTGACCTGCCGCGTGGTCTTCGCGAGCGCGTCGCCCAGGCGACGAACGAGTTGCTCCTTGGGGAGAGCCTCGAGGACGAGCTCGACCAACTGCTCGAACTCGGTTGCGGTCTGTGCGGCTGCCGGCCCAACCGTCGGAGCTGCGGTTTCCCGGGCCGTCAGAGTGCGCTGGATGGGGCTGTGCGACACCACAGAAGGTACCGCGATGCCCCAGATCTGCTTGTGGGCCAGTTGGACGCTGATCTCACGTCCCGGTCGTGCATAGGCCTCCAGCGATGCGTGGCCTCGAGCGGCCAAGGCCCTGAGCAGCGCGCGGTACGCCTTGTCCGCGCGCTCCCCCACCTCCTGCCGTGCGGTTAGCGCAGGTCTCGCGCTCTTGAACAGCTCCGTGATCAGTGCTTCGCGCTTCCGATTGAGCAGCTCGCGACCCTTTTGGACCCTGCCGAGCTGTGCGCCGGCTCGCACGAGTCCTGAACGGGTGGGTGATATGGAGCGTACGCTCATCGCCGAGCCTCCCAAGCCGCGTCGGAGATGCGACTGAGCTCATCGCGAGGCAGAGTTTCGAGCAGCGACCATCCCAGTCGGATCGTATCGGCAAGACCACGTCGTGTTCTGCCCTGGTGAATCAGCTCCCGCTCGAACCTGTCGACGAAATCGAGGGCCCGCTGGTCGCCTGGCGAAAGACCTTCACGTCCCACGATCGCTGCCATGAGCTTGGCCTCTCGGCCCCGCGCGTAGATCGCGTAGAGCTGGTCGGCCCACTCTCGATGCTCCGCCACCGTGTGGCCTTCGCCGATGCCCGCGTTCATGAGTCGAGAGAGCGATGGGAGCACGTCCACCGGAGGATAGATGCCTCGCTGGTGAAGCTCTCGGTTGAGGACGATCTGTCCTTCGGTGATGTACCCCGTCAGGTCCGGAATGGGGTGAGTCATGTCGCCGTCGGGGAGAGATACAACTGGCAGCTGAGTGACTGAGCCGCCGCCTTCCTTCAGGACGCCCGCTCGTTCGAAGAGGGAAGCCAAGTCCGTGTACATGTAGCCCGGGTACCCGCGTCTCCCTGGGATCTCCTCGCGTGCGGCCGCGATTTCACGCAGCGCTTCGGCGTAGTGAGTGATGTCTGCCATCACGACCAAGACGTGGATCCCGTGCGTGAACGCAAGGTGCTCGGCGGTGGTCAGGGCGACACGCGGGGTGAGGAGGCGCTCGATTGTCGGATCGCTCGCTAGATTGAAGAGATAAACCGGAACATTTGAGCTCGTGTCCC